>NZ_JBLZFX010000022.1:0-71716 GCF_050753345.1 Alkalinema pantanalense CENA528
AGATTCAGCATGAGAAGGCTCTGGGCTACTGCTTCACATTATCCATTATTTCCCAACACGTCTGTTACATCCACAGCCTGCTGCTCAGCCTGAGCTTGGGCAGTCGTACTCATTACCCCAATGAGATGGGCCGCCACGGTTGCAACCTGTTGCTGCATGGATTGCTGTACAGATTGCTGGGGCGATTGTTGCATCGGTAAAGGATTCGCCCAACTGCTGGATGGCAGAAGCCCGATCGTTGCAACCTCAGCCAAGCAATAGCTGAACCAGTACCCAGAAAAATGTAGAAAAGTGATCAAATGACTCTGGGCAGTATTGGAAGAACCGCGAGGCATGATGAGAGAATCCCTGACGACACAGCCTACAACATTAAATTCGCACGGGGATTAAAACTTTCGATCTGCCGCAGTTTTTCATACAGATCCCGTTCTGGGGCAGAAATTTCCTTCGGTGTGACGATTTGTAGCTCGATGATTTGATCGCCCCGATCGCCCTCACCATCGGGATAGCCCTTTTTCGCGAGGCGCAACCGTTGTCCATGGCGGATGCCAGGGGGCAGGTTCACTTTGACCAACCCGTCTAAGGTGGGCACTTCAATTTCACCACCCAATACCGCTTCTGCCGGGGTCACCGGAAATTGGCAATTCACATTAACGCCATTGAGTTGATAAAACTTGTGGGGTGCAACATCAATACGCAGGTAAAGATCGCCGCCGTTCACGCCTTGGCCTTTCAACCGTACCCGTTGCCCCGTAACCATGCCTGTGGGCATATTCACTTCCAGCGATCGACCATCTTCTAGGCGAATTCGCTCTTTGCCACCGCTGTAGGCTTTTTCCAAAGGTACCGTTAGCTGCGCTTCGGCATCGCGGCGGGGACGCAGGGACGGGGGGTCTGCTGTGGCTGTCGCTCGACGGGGTTCCTCCACTTCCCGACGGGGAGGCGGATCTGCAAAGGTTTGTTGCTCAAAACGATTTTGGGATGGCTCTGTCCCGATCGATCCCCGGTTGCCGGAATAGTCATAGCCGCCGGTGGATCTTTGGCGATTGGCTTCACGGGCAGGCTTGCCGCCGCGACTGGCACTTTCGCGGGTGTTTAAGAGTTGATCGATGAAACTATTAAAGTCACTAAACGCAGAAAAATCGAGTTCTGGTTCTTCCGGGCGCGGGGTCGCTTCTCGCCGGAAAAAGTCTCCAAAGCCTTTATTAGAGGTTCCTGCAAAGCCCCGCTGTTTCCAGAAATTGCCGAACTTATCGTACTGCGCCCGTCGTTCTGGGTCAGACAAAACTTCGTAGGCTTCGTTTACTGATTTAAATTTTTCCTCCGCCGCCCGATCGCCCGGATTCAGGTCAGGGTGATACTGCCGAGCCAACCGTCGATAGGCGCGCTTAATTTCATCCCCTTCAGCATCACGGGAAACGCCCAGAATTTCGTAGTAGTTGCGGAAGTTTTGCATAGACAGTGGGTTTCAGGAGTCAGACCAGGGGGACAGGTATAGAAGGGCAGTCTATTTCTAGGCTATTCACGAATGGGGGCGCAGTGCATCCCGGAAATTGTTCATTCTAGGAATTGAATCCCGGTAGGACAATTGCGCAGGATTGAATTGCACAAGACTGAATCAATCTGGTTTACATCCAATCATCATCTTCGTCCCAGTTGTCATAGTCATAATTGGGCTTTTCTGGGCGGCGACGGGGATTGGCCGACCGTCGTCGATCGTCGTAGGTATCAGAACTGCGGGAAGATGCATCGTAGTAACCGGTTTCCCGATCGGCATAACTATCGCGGTAACGGTCACGTGCTTCTGGGTTATCACGATAGTTTTGATCAGTATTGCGATCGTCATAACCACGATCTTGATAGCCACGATCGTCATAACTGCGATTGTCGTAATCTCGGTTATTGTAATTCCGGCTTTCAGATCCCTGATAGGTGTTTCGGTTCGATGGATCTCGGTTGTAGGTGTCTTGACCGTAGGCATCCCGGCTATTGTAGGTGTCTCGACTATTGTAGGTATCTCGGCTGTAGGTGTCTCGACTATTGTAGGTGTCTCGGCTATCCCGGCTGTTGCGATCGCGACCACTTAAGTCATCCCGATTGCTATAGCCACTGGAACCACTACCGCTAGAACCCGTGCCATAGTTACTAGCTGATCCATAGTTACTAGAACCATAACTGCTAGAACCTGCGTTACTGGAGCCGGAGCTATCGGTCGATCGATTGCGATTGCCACCACTCCACTCATCAAAGGACGGATTGCGGCTATAGGGCAGCGATCGGGGCGGTTCCCCATAAGCCCCCCCATAATTACTTCCACCGTAGTTGTAAGATCCCCGGTTGTAATCGTAGGCATCGCGGCGATTGTAGTCGTTGTAATATTCGTCGTCCTCGTCCAGGAAGAAGTCCTTCACGGCTTTGAAGAAACCGCCTTCCTGTTCCTGCTCTTGGTTCAGGTCATAGACTTCCGATCGCAGGTCGTACAGCACATCTCGCAAATCTGCTTCAGTGATGTCAATCAGGCGATCGTCCCCATCCTTCAGGGCTTGACGCAGCTTTTGCACCAGCGGCTCAATGCGGTTGCGATAGGGCGCGACAAAATTCATCCCGAAGTCCAAAGTGGCTTCCCGCAGTTGCCGTTCCGCTTTTAAGGTCAGCTCCTCGGCTCGGTTGCGTTTCTCCACCTTTTCTTTGCGTAGGCGATCGGTATCGGCATACATTTCCGCATCCCGCAGCATCATTTGCACTTCGTCTTCACCCAGGGTGGAGGCTCCTTGAATCGTAATGCTCTGCTCACGACCCGTCGTGCGATCCATGGCGGTTACTTGCAGAATCCCGTTGGCATCAATATCGAAGGACACCTGTACCTGGGGAATGCCTCGGGGAGCTGGGGGAATGCCCATGAGCTTAAAGCGCCCCAGGGATTTGTTGCCATTGGCCATTTCCCGTTCGCCCTGAACGACGTTGATTTCCACAGAAGTCTGATTATCTTCCGATGTGGAGAAAATATCCGTCCGTCGCACGGGAATCGTGGTGTTGCGGGGGATCAACTTCTTCATGACGCCGCCGACGGTTTCCAGCCCGATCGACACGGGGGTCACATCCAGCAGCAGAATATCCTTCAGTTCCCCAGCCAGAACCCCAGCTTGAATCGCCGCACCGATCGCCACCACTTCATCGGGATTGACGTTTTGGTTGGGTTCCCGCCCCAGCATACTGCGGACAATATCCTGCACCATGGGCATCCGAGTGCCGCCCCCCACGAGCACCACCTCGTCAATGTCCATCGGCCCGAAACCTGCATCCCGCAGTGCTTGCTTCACAGGCATCCGAATTCGGCTCAGTAAATCGCTACATAAGCCTTCAAACTGCGATCGGGTAAGGCGAGTTTCAATGTGCTTCGGCCCGTCCGCTGTAGCAGTGATGAAGGGCAGGTTGATGTCGGTGACATTAACGCCGGACAACTCGATCTTGGCCTTTTCCGCCGCTTCCGTCAGTCGCTGCAACGATTGCCGATCCTTGCGCAGGTCAATGCCTTCCGCTTCTAGAAATTCATCGGCCAACCAGTTAACGATCGCCATATCAAAATCGCCGCCTCCCAGTTGGGTATCACCGCTGGTCGATCGCACTTCAAACACACCATCGCCCACTTCCAGTACCGAAACATCAAAGGTGCCGCCCCCCAAGTCAAAAACGAGAACTAACTCATTTTGGTGACGATCGAGGCCATAGGCCAGGGATGCGGCAGTGGGTTCATTCAAAATCCGCTTGACTTCCAACCCAGCAATGCGGCCTGCATCGCGGGTAGCCTGCCGTTGGGAGTCATTAAAATACGCTGGGACGGTGATGACTGCACCCGTGACAGGTTCGCCCAGATAGCGACTGGCTTCTTCCGCCAGCTTGCGCAGCACCATCGCTGACACTTCCTCCGGCGCAAAATCTTTATCTAAACGGGGACAGTTAATTCGGACATTACCCCGATCGTCTCGCCGTACAGTGTAGGGGACTTGCTTGGATTCCGATGTGAGTTCACTGTACTTCCTTCCCACAAAGCGTTTGATCCCATAAAAGGTGTTTTGTGGATCCAGGACGGCTTGACGGCGAGCCATCTGGCCAACGAGCCGCTCTCCATCCTTGCTGATGCCCACTACGGAAGGAGTCGTGCGCATACCTTCGACGTTCGCGATGACGACGGGTTTTCCGCCTTCCATCACAGCAACGACGGAATTAGTGGTGCCTAGGTCGATTCCAACGACTCTTGCCATGCGTGCGATGCTCCTCGCGGCCTATCAGTACTAAACGATTGAGAACGAACGATTGAGAACTTTAGCTGGATTTATTGTATCTTGCCACTACTTGAATCATGTGACTACGAATCATGGCGACTCAGTTGGCAGGAACTGGAGAAAGCTGCAACGAGTCCAGCCTGACTAGAACTAGCAACTTGAGTGAGTAGATCCCGTCGACCATGGCGTCGATCATGCCGCCGATCGTTACTAGGCCTTGCCCTGGTTCCTCTTACCCGTCTAGATTCTCCGCATCAGGATAGCGTAACTGGTGTAACGGATTTGGGAGATTCATGGGAGCGTACAAGGGAGAGGACCGGGAAATCAACTGACACGGGGACGCATGCCGTAGTGGCGATAATTCAGGTAATCCCGCAGGATGTGATCGTGATCGAAGCAGAGGTTCTTGGGAATTTGATGGACTGGGACGATCGCGGAATTTTTGGCATCATCTCCGGCTTTGGGGTCACCCGTGGCGGTGGCGATGTAAACCAAGCTGACGGTGTGTTGCCGTTTATCGCGACTGGGATCGGAGTAAATGCCCAATAAATCCACCAGTTCTACTGCTAGACCGATTTCCTCCATGGCCTCTCTGCGGGCAGTCGTTTCTGCGGTTTCGCCATAGTCCATAAATCCGCCAGGAATGGCCCAGCCAAGGGGTTCGTAATGCCGTTCAATCAAGATGATGGGCCGATCGGGCCGATCGATCAGTTCAATGATGATATCAACAGCAGGATAGGGCGTTTTGAGGTTCACAGGCGAGCTCTCAGTGAGGAATCTTTTCTAGGGTACAGGAGCGATCGGGCTTTGATGCGATGGGGCTGGGAGATTTCGGGGGGAGGGCTAGCAAATCTAGGAAAGTTATGAAAAAAGGGGACGAGTTCTGTCCCCCATTAAATCTAATACCTGTGAATCTAATACCTGGTCTTATGTCTGGTCTCACACCGGATTTGATCGCTGAAGCACCCTTAGCCCATGCGGCTGATGATGCGTTGAACGATGTCCATTCCAGTCACGGCCTGCCATGCGAAGAGTCCCACCAGAGCAGTATTTAACGTAATGTGGAAAATTCTTGCCCATTCTGCGCCCTTTTGCATGTAGGGCACCAGGGACGCAGAGGTGGCAATCAATCCGGTCATACCCAGACCTGCAATCAGGTGCGGCCCAACAAAAAGTTTGCCGTTGTTGATATAAGTGACTGCCATCCCGCCGATTGTACCCAGAACCATGAGGGCAAGCAGAATGGAACCGACTTGATGATGTTTGATGTTGAATTTGCCTTTGAGCAGTTCTTTTTTGATGTCGCCTTCTGCGGTGCGGGCGCGACGCCACTGGAGTCCGGTATAGAGGGCATAGCCAGTAAAGGCAAGGAGCACCCACATCAGCAAGGGATGGCCAAACTGACTATAGGTTTTAAGGGATTCTGGCAGTTCCATGGTGTTCTCTTGATGGCTTAGGGATCGTAATAAAACTTAGCATAATGGATCCCTAGATAGTTATGTTATTGATTTCTTACAGATTGATTTTTTGCAGATTGGTTTTTTGCAGGTTATTGCCTGCGGCTAGGCGGGTGCTTAAAGCCATAGGGTTGAATTGCTAAATTGCTTTCGTAGACAAATTACTCCTATTAGGAGCCAGCAATAGGTGTGCAATTCTCTAGAAGACGATCGCTTAATCCACTGCAAACCGCTGTTTGAAATAATTGTGGATCTGATGATATTCGTATTGCATCAACTGACTGATTGCTGCACTCTGTGCCAGCTGGCATTGCTGGCTCTGCTGTTCTAGTTCACCACAAAGCTTAGCAAGTTTGAGAGCACCTAGGTAGGCACTGCTGGATTTCAGTTGGTGGGCAGATTTGGCGATCGTTATGGCATCTTGACGTGCGATTGCCTGTTCAATGTCCTGTAATAACTGTGGGGTATTGGTGAAGTAGCAGGCTAAAAGAGCATCCAAGGTCGATCGATCTCCCTGAATCATGTCCTGTAATTTCTGGAGCTCTGCTTCGTTGATGCTGGGGGTAGTGAGAATATCGGGTGAAACTGTTAAGCCTGAAGTAGCGCTGGGAGCGGAATGGGTTTGAGGATGGTAGGATTGGGATAAGGAACCTGTTAGGGCCGATGCAAAAAGAGGCGATGAACCTATTTGGGGGACTGTGACAGAATTATCTATAGCAGCATTGTCTATAGTATTTTCAGAAGTATTTATAGAAGCATTTACAGCTATAGCATTTTCAGCTACAGTGTCTTCTCCTAACTGGAGTGTTGTCTCTAATACGTCATTCTGGGTGCGCCATCGCTCAATTGCAGCTTTAAAATCGTCTGGTTCAATTGGCTTGCTGAGATAATCATTCATCCCAGCATCTAAGCAGCGTTCCCGTGCGCCATCTAGAACATTAGCAGTGATAGCAATAATATGAATAGGTGGCACTTGGTGCTGTCGATCGGGTGGGGTAAGACGTTGCTCGACTTCCCAGTCGCGAATTCGGCGAGTTGCTTCCAGCCCGTCTAGTATGGGCATTTGAATATCCATTAAAATGATGTCGTAGGGCTGGCGTTTGACAGCCTCCCATGCCTCAAGGCCATTAGTAGCTAGATCTGCTAGATGTCCTAAGCGCTTTAACATCAGAAATGCTAGCTTTTGATTAATTGGGTTATCTTCAGCGAGTAAGATACGGAGTGATTGCTTCTGTGGAGCTGTTCCCTTGGGTGCTACGGAGGCAGGCTTGTTGCGGCGATTGGATTTGGTGGAAGTCAGTTTTTCGTTGGGTATTGGCTCGTTTTTTGGATGATTGAGTGCCTGAATAAGTCTGTTATAGAGCTGAGAGTATTTGAGTGGTTTACTCAACCAAATTGGAGAAAATTCCTGTACTAAGTTTTTCTGTTGAGCTTGATTAGGGCTGCCGAAGTAAATACCGGGTAAGTTGCGTAACTTGAGCTGGTGTTGAATTTGTTGAGCCAGTTTTGAATTGTCTAAGGTTGATAAATTACCGTCTAGAATAACAAAGTTGAATTCTGTTGATCGATCTGTTGCTTGGCTCAATAGGGTGAGAGCTGCATTCAGTGAATGGGCAGTCACAACCTGCATTTGCCAAAATTGGGCTTGTTGAGCCAGAATTTCGCAGTAGGTTGAAGAAGCTGCAATGATGAGTAGTCGTTTACCTGCTAAGGCCGATTGGCTAGGGGTATACAATGGGTGCTGGTTTGGAGCGGCTAATCTTGAGACTGCTTTTGAGGATGGGGCGGGATTTGAGTCATCTACTTGAACAACGATCGTAAAATAAAATGTAGAACCTGCGTGAACAGTTTTCGGCTCACTAGTTGCTTTCGCTATTACGTCTATTAAGCGGGTAAATTCTGGAGGAGGTAGCTGAAAATGTGGGGAAGGATTGCCCGTTACGGCTCCATTACTTTCTACCCAAATATCTCCGCCCATTAATTTGCAGAGCTGTTTACTAATGGCTAACCCTAAACCCGTGCCTCCATAATGGCGAGCCGTTGATGCATCGACTTGGCTAAAGGGTTTAAATAAGCGATCGGCTCGATCTCTGGGAATCCCAATCCCTGTATCTTGAATAATGAACAGCAGTTCATAATCCGATGACCTATGAGTTAATTGATTAAGTTGTTGTGAATGTTGTGATTTCGATTCGTGAAGCTTTTTTGCAGTGATATAGATGCAAACTTCACCAGTGTCAGTGAACTTGATAGCATTATTGAGAATATTGACAAGAATCTGACGTAAACGATTATGATCACTGAAGATTTGTTGAGGAACCTGCGGGCTTATTAAATAAGCTATCTCTAAGTCTTTCTCGTAAGCTTTGCTACCTAATAAGTCTAGCGTTTTCTCTAAACAAGTTTGTAAATTAAATGTTTGTGATTCTAATTCTAGGGCTCCAGATTCAATTTTGGAAAAGTCTAGAAAATCATTAATGATTTCGACCAGAGCATGACCACTATTCCGGATAGTGGTGACAAAATCCTGCTGCTGAGTATTTAGGGGAGTATCCAGCAGTAAATCCGTCATACCAATGACTGCATTCATTGGTGTACGAATTTCATGACTGATCATAGCTAGAAAATTACTCTTGGCATGATTCGCAGCTTCTGCGTCTCGGCGTGCCTTTTCTAAGGCAAAGTTCTTGAGGGTTAATTCTTCCCGTTGTTGAATTTCTTGGTCTAGAAGCTGCTTTAGTTCTTGCTCTGATTGTCTTCTTGGGGTGATGTCTTGGTATTTCCAGAAGTGGCCTTGATATTGCTGATCGACAAAAATTGGAATGTACGATCGCTCCAAAATTCGTCCATCTACTAATTCAACTGCATCAGCTAGAACCGGCTGCTGCTGGGCAAGGATGGTCTCAATCTTTTGAAAAGTTTGTTCAGGATTGAGAAAAATACTGCGAGATGCTTGCGCCAATTCTGCACAATTTTGGCCTAAAAGAACTGAAGGGGAAACCGGAATTGCGAAGAGATCACAAAAATCTTGATTCACTAAAATAATTTGCCGATACTCATCTTCTACCAAAACCCCTGCTTGAAGATTTTCAATTAAAGTGGCTAGCCTAGCCTTGGCCGATTGAAGATGGGACTCTGCCTGCTTCCTTGCTTGAATATCTTCAACTATGCAGAGATCGTAAAGTGGTTGTCCCTGGGGGTTACAGACAAGGGAACGGGTAAGGTTGACCCATTGTAGCTTGCCATCTTTGCGAAAATAGCGCTGTTCAGCAGAGACTACCTGGGGGATAGGGGCATTGGCTTGGGCATAGGAAGGCACGATCGGGGAAGCGATTGCAGAAGACCGGATGGCTTCTTCTGGCGGAATCAAGTCATGCCACGATCGAGATAATAATTCCGCCTCTGTATAGCCCAAAATTGCACAAAATTGTGGATTCACTTTGAGAAATCGCCCTGACTGCCCATCGGTCAGCGTAATGCCTACCCCAGCTTGCTCAAAGACAGCGCGAAACAGGGTTTCAGGATCAACTCCCGCCAGCAAATTGGACGGGGGGCTGTCTGGTGAATCGGGAACTACAAATTGTGAAGGTGAGTTCGTGAGTCGGGGGGCAGGGAGCTTGGCAGGTTCCATCGCAATGTTCAAGGCTAGGGGCTAATCTCAACATTTCCAAGGACTTATTGCCCCATCATGGCTTCCTGGGGACTCACTTCTTGGGGAAAAATTTGAAAAATGCCATCCATCGCGGTGAGTTCTAATAGCATTCTCACTTGATCATTGATGGCGCGTAAACCTAGGGTGCCGCCTACCGAGCGGACTTTCTGAAATGCCATGACGAGGGCGCTCAAGCCGGAACTGTCCATCAGTTCAACATCGCGACAATCAATCAAAATACAAGGATGACCGTTGTCTACCAATTGGTTGATCTCCTGCCGAAGTTGGTTGCCTTGAATGCTGTCTAGAAGTCCGGTTGGGTAAATGACTTGCACTGTCGCGCACACGATTTTAACCTCCAAAAAGTGAGAAAACTGAAGCTTCGCCCCGATCATTATCCCTGCATCGATCGTTGTCACTGCTCATCAATCCCGTTGAAATGGTGATCGGAGAGGATTGAAGCAGCTAGAATCCTGAATGGGGTTTAATATTTTCAATCATTGACGAGCTCTAAGATGGACTGGCTTAGTGTACCCATAGAACCTTGCCTAATCACAGTGTCGATCAGGCTGTTAAACCCTTTGGGGTTGCCAGATAGCAGCTCGAATAATGACCCATAACAGGGCAAGATTGTAGACTGACCAAGCGATATTTAACCCATACACCCACGGATCTATCGATTGCCCTAAGAGCCATAGTCCTCCCCGCCAGAGAATACCGATTACCGTTAGGCAAAAGATTGTCAGTTGAGGAATTACTAGGTTGATGTAAATTCCAGATTGACGTTGTTTAGGGGTGACTTGAAATTTGATGGGACGACGAGTGATGACGCTCCATACTGCTTGGATGAATAAAGGGAAAAGGGCTACAGCATATTGTTCTGCACGCCAAAGTTCACTGGCGGGTACACCCCAAGCGATCGTGAGAAACGTGATACGGTTGAGAATAAAAGCAGGTATAAAGTGATCTGCAAAATCTACGCCATAGGAATCGACGGGAATCCATCCTGTAAAGAAATAAACAATGGGACAAACTAAGAAGACTAACGTGGCAAATCCAGAGAAGTAACTATACATTGTCTGGAAATACTGAAGTTGCTGCCAGAAGGTCAGTCCAGTCTTCATCCAAGGATTTTCCTGAAGCAATACTTGAATAGTGCCTTGAGCCCAGCGTAGCCGTTGCTTCAGCGTAGAACTCAGGTCATCCGGTGCCAGTCCTTTGGCTAAAACTTCATTGTGGTAAATCGATTGCCACCCGGCTGCATGGAGTCGCATGGCGGTGTTCATATCTTCAGTAATGCTAATACTAGAGACGCCCCCAATCAAATCAAATTCATCTAAGCGACTTGCGTCTTTTTCGTAGGCTTTAGAGAAGTATTTTAATCCTGTATTGACTAATGCTTCCCGTCGTAGAATGGCATTCGTCCCGGTGTAAAAGGCTGCGTTAAACCCATCTTTGCCCTGTTGAATCGGGCCATAAAACAGGTGGGCACGGTGACCAAAGGGATCTCCCTTGGGTAAGTTGTAGAAATCTTGGGGCGTTTGGACGATCGCAATGCGATTGTTCTCATATTTCCCAGTGGTTGGGTTATAGGTGAAAAAATAAGGGAGAACGTGCTTGACAATGTTGCGATCGGGGATGTGATCGGCATCGAGCGTAAGAATTAAATCGCCCGTAGTGCCGCCTGCAAACAATGCATAGTTAATATTTCCTGCCTTGGCGTGGTGGGGCCGCCCCGTGGGCTTGGGTCGAGCAATGTAGAGACAACGGGGCAGGCTGGATAGGGCCTGATTTTGTCGTGCGATCGCCTGCTTCAGTCGCTTTTCTTCTGCAAGGATTTGGTCGTTGATGCTCCGGTGTTGGCCATTTTGAAAAGTAAATAATTTTTGGAGCACTTGCAAAAACCGCAAAGGGCGATCTCTATCTGGCAGTTCCAGAGAGGTGGGGAGATTTTCAAGAAAAGCCTCCGCTGCTTGAGCTTCTGGGGCAAGTTGGGTGAGACGATCGAGCTGAGCTTGGAGTTGAGCTTGTTCCCCTTGGATCTGTTCGGCGGCGGTGACCAATTCGGGCGAGGCCAAATCCTCTACACACCGCTGCTCCACCATCGCTTTCATGTCCGACGAATTCCCATCATCAAGAACATATACTCGCAATTTAGTCGCTGGATAATCAATTTGCAAAGCGGCTTCTAGGGTCGCTTGAACCAGTTCAACGGGTTCGCTATAGCAAGTGATAAAGACATCAACCGTGGGGAGATCCTTAGCGGGGAAAGCTGGAATGAGGGCGTCCAAGGGTTTGATCTGTCGTTCGAGTGGTCGCCATAGTCCCAGAATAAACATCGAACCATTAATGTAGCTGTAAATCTCTGCTAATAACAACGGAATTGACAGCCAAAGAACATTGAAATTGATGGAATTGTGAAGTCTCCATTTTAGATACCACATTCCGATTATCAAGTTGATGATGGCAAAGTAGCGAAACAAAAGGGTATTTCGTCGCAGCCGCGATCGTTGATTTTTGAAGCGAGGAAAACTTGAATTTGTTTCGTTAGCTGGCATCATAACCTAGGTCACCCAAGGGAAGTGGGGGAATCGAATAACAAACGATGGAAGATGTGAGTTGCATTTACTAATTCATCACGCTTGCAAATTCATCACGGTTACTAACTTGTTGCGTTGAATGACTAGCAGCATAGACTCACGGACTAGACTGCTTCACGCTGGTAGGTGGGGACGAAATCCAATAGGTGTTCTCTCCATTGCGGAACAATTGGATGGTGGGCTTGTCGTAGGTGGGTAATCCGCGCCCCATGTCTTCTTCATGATGGGTTTGCCACCAAGGTGTTTTGAGATTGAGGGATGTGTTGAGAAGAGGTGTTGACCCGGTTGCTTGATAAAGCAATGCAGCCAAAATTAGACTGTTGGTACTACTGCTAAAGGCATGGGCTGCTTTGCCTGTTTTTTCGTAGAAGCCTTCGTAGTAGCCCAATAGGGGACTATATAGATCTAATACACTTTCCCGCAGTTCTCGAAGAACAGGTTCTTGGGGCCAGAGTGCATCGTAGGCAAAGGCCGCAGCAGTATTGACTAATCGTTGATTGGGAATGGAATTTCCGGCGTCATCCAGGGTTTCCCAGGCATTGCCTTTTCCCACTAGGGTGTTGTGAATGATGTAGGGCGATCGCTCAATTAAGGCAGTTCCAGAGGTGGTCAACTTTCCGGTGCGTTGATAGTGTTTGATTTGTGCGGTCATCATTGGTGCGACCAACGATCGCATTTTAGGATCGAATCCCAATTCCAGTCCATAGAACAGAAAGGCGTTGTGCAGGGTAACCGTGTCGGAAGCCAATGCTTCCTTGGAGCGCACTCTCGTGATGGGAATGGATTCCCCTTCCACTGAGGTTGTTCGATATTGCTCGCCAATTTCCGAACGATTGACATCAAAGCCCCAGAGTTGGAAACCTCGGGCAGCGTATTCTTCGTAGCCAAATCGAGTTTCTGGCGTAATGCGAGGGGCGGCTTGGCCGTTACTACGCTGGGTGGTTTTAGCACTGTAGAGGGCACCATTTCGCACAATGCGTAAATAGGACCAATCGAGGGGAATGGCATCCACTGCTGCGGCATATTCCGGATGACAGGTTTTCAGGATGGACAAGCTGGTGAGAAAACGACCGATGTCGATCGCCGACCAACCAATGCCGTCCGCAGTGGGGTTATTGCCATAGTCCACAGGTTTGAGGGTGCGGGTGTTGTAGCCCCGATGGGGCAGTTCTCCGGTGAACAAGGGCAGTTGGGCCACCGTTCCCAGTAAATTTCGCACCCGTTGATCAAACTTTTGGGGCGAGATGAGGTCTAGTGATCGGGCGGTATGTAAGGCCACAACATAGTCTCCCAATCCCCAGAGGGTTGCTGCTTTTACATCACTGCGATCGTTGACCAATCCGCTGGGTTCCGTTTGGGCTTCAAAGTAGCGCCATGCTGCCTCCGCATAGCGGCGCTTGGGAACCGTCAGCGGGGTTTTGGGCAGGCTGCATTGGGACGGTTGGGGATCGCCTACGGGCGGAATCGGCGTGGCGATCGCAACGGTTTCGGAAGGATTAGCGATCGAGGTATTAGGAGGGGTGGGCGCAGCGGGAGCGGAGGTTGCTGGACTGGAAACCGGATTTGAGTTGCTTGTTGAGACCGCTGGGGGCTGGGTTCCGGAATTCCCCGCACCCGTAGGAATCAAGGGACGATTACCTCGCGCTTTGTAATAGAGAATTTCTAGAATTAAGCCATTGGTGTTCCCCGTTAAGGCTTTGTTGGGCTGCTTGGTTTCTTCATACAAACCCGCGTAAAACCCATCCTTCTCTGGCCCGTAGAGCATTTTGACAGCATTTAGCAACTGTTGCCCATACCCACTCTCGGGATAGAGATAGCGCCACCCAAAGGCTGCTTTGGTGCTGATGCTACGCAGTTGGGGATAGGGTTGGTTGGTTTCGGTAATCGTAGCCCAGGGTTGGCCGTTGGCGTAGACCGTGTTGTATAGGAAGTAGGGGGGGCCATCGATGTTATCTTCTGTGACGGCGGTCAGTTGTCCGGTTTGTTGGAAGCGACGTTCTTGGACTTGAAAGACCCGTGATGCGTAGTCCGCCATTTCTCGGTCAAAGCCAAACTCAATGCCATCGAGAATGTAGGATTCGCTAACGATATAGTTATTGGCATTGGTACTCTGAAAATCCCGTTCATCCACTGGAATTTTAATCCCGTAGATATCCACTAACTTAAACGGCTCAAACGCTAACGCCTTAGGGGCTTGGTATCCCCACAGTTGATAGCCCCGCACTGCATATTCTTCGTAGCCCAAGCGCCCTTCCTGTACCAGCAGAGTTTTGCCTTGAGGGTCGATCATTGCACCGTAGAGTTGTCCCTCTTTGACCGATCGATCAATTTGCCATCGATCCAGCACACCTTTAATCCAATCGTTATATTGCGGATGACAAGTGCGAATTACGTGAAACGCAGCCAGCATCCGTCCAATATCTAAGGCAGACCAACCAATCCCCCGATCAGTGGGTTCATTGTTGTAATTCACCATTTTGCCGTTGGCTGCATGGTAGGTCTTATTGGGCAGAATGCCTTCAAATAATTGGAGTTTTCCAATACCATTTAAGAATGCATTGAGCTTATTATCGAATTCTGCTTGATCAATTAAGTTGAGCCAGCGGGCAGAGTTAAGTGCCATCAAATAGTTGCCCATATCCCACAGAGAGCCAGAGGGGTAACCTCCAACGGAGTTTGTAAAGCCTGTGCTGGGCTGGTAGTTTTTGACGAAATACTGCCATGCAATTCGTGATTGCTCCTGTTCTTCTGGTGTGAGGGGATTGCGAATTTGCTCGCAGGCTAAATTGGCAGGGGCTGGCTGGGCTAACAGATGGACTGGGCTGATTCCTGACAGCAAGCTTTGTAAAATTAATCCCACTAAAAAAGCTGCCGTGCAACGAATCCATCTGGGATAGTGCTTAATTGATCTCATAGAATTCAACTGTATAACTGCAACATTAGAAAACGGGACTACCGAAACGCACAAAGCCTCTCAAGCTTGTTACTTGCAAGAAATCATAATTTAAAAGAAGGTTGAGTAATTTTAAGGGGATTTAGTGTGAAAGATTGGGGATGATTCAGTTACGTTCATCGGGGTAGGAACGCTTTGTGGTGGAGCAATGCTGGTTTGGAATAGCACGCTTGACGCAGATGCAGTTCTTGGGGAGTGGCTATAAGGCCATATCGAGAGCATGATGACTGAAAATACGCTAAAAGGGATAAAATCAAGTCATAGAGAGGGATGTAACATCTTTTCTAAATTGCGAAGATTAGGTCTGTCTTCTACGCATGGGTTCACCACATCATGGGTTCACATCATGGGTTCACACGGTGAGGCTAGGGAAGGCAAGCTAGGGGGCTATTGTGGATGGACCAGTAGGAAGCGATTCCTCAGATCTAGGTACGTTTACTTGTGCCCACTGAATCAAGGGTTGGCCAACTTGTTGGTACAGCAAGCTCTCTAAAATGACGCCATTGTTATTGGCGGTTAACGCCTTGTTAGGACTATTGAGGGATTCATAAAAGCCGTTGTACCAACCTTTGTCTGCTTTTAACTGCGTTTGGACAAACTGGGATAGTTTCTCAGTGTAAGGGGTGTTATACAGCACATGCCATCCGATCGCTGCCTTTGCACTGAGGAAGCGTAAATCTGGTCGTGAAGTCCGGGTATCGGTAATCGTGCCCCAGGGTTGACCATTGACAAAGAGCGTGTTGTAGACAAAATAGGGAGCCCGATCGAGGTTATCTTCAGTCACTGCTGTGAGTTGATTGGTGGCCTGGTAGCGCGATTCTTGGGCAGCGAGAATGCGATCGGCGTAGGCTTTAGGCAACGACTGAAATCCAGTTTCAATACCATCTAAAATATAGGGCTCACTCAACACATAGTTATTAGCTCCTGAGGTTGCATGATCCCGTTTATCGTAGGGGACACCTTGGTTATAGAGATTGACGAAAGCGGTGTTTGATCTCGTTTCTAGGGCTTTTTCAACATTGAGTCCCCAGAGTTTTAAGCCAAAGGCAGCATAATTTTCATAGCCTAAACGGCCTTCCTGATGGTACTGTTCTTTGCCATTGATCACACTGGTACCAAACATTTGGCCCTGTTGAGTTAACCGTTGAACGTTCCAGGAATTGCGAATTGCAGTGACTTGGGGCTGAAATTTTGGATAGCGTGACCCCACAATTTGTAGCCAAATCACCATGCGGCCCAGATCGATCGCCGACCAGCCAATTTCTTCCGGCTTATCTAACTTGCCGTAGTTAACCGGAATCAACGTTTTAGCGTTATAGACCTTGTTGGGTAGTTCCTTGCGATAGAGGGGCAGCTTGGCCAGTGTGGTCAGCATTCGATCGAGTTTTTGCTCGAATTCTGCGGTTGGGATAATCCTTAATTCTTTTGCACTAACCAGCGCGGCCAGAGCGGCGGCCTGATCCCACAGCGTAACGGACGCAAAGTCATTGACAGAGTTAACTAACCCTGTGGTCTCATTCCAGTTATGGCGGAAATATTCCCATGCGTGGCGAGCGATCGCCTGTTCGGTTGCAGTTAAGGGGCGTGCAGCAACGGGTACAGCGGTTAGCTTGATAGGCAATTGTTGCGCCAAAGGAACAGGTGTTCCTTCCCATTGAACAGCTTGAGCATCCAATTTGGCTAAGCGTTTTGCCTGGGAGTTGAGCATCTCCGACTGCTGACTATTGAGGGATTCTGTTGCGTTCTTATTACTAGTGTTAGGATTCGGAAATTTTGTTGCAAGGGTCTCAATCCCGAAAATCAGTGCGATCGCGGTCGCAATTCCACTGACGATCGTAAATGCAACTCTGCCCCGAGGTGGTGGCTCAAAATCTGGATTCATAATCTGAGAGGTAAATGCCTAACGAATGATGAGCAATTTCTAATCAACCAAACGGACAGAACTTTTAAAATTCTTAACTATAGATTGCCCAAACAATGAAGTAAATCAAAACCCATCCGAGTTATTTGGGAGAACTTTTTGCAAGCAATTGCTTGCAATCTGTGACTCTAAGAAGACTCAATTGCGTTGATTTGCGTAAATATAATGAAGTAAATCAAAACCCATCCGGGTTATTTGGGAGAAATTTTTGCAAGCAATTGCTTGCAATCTGTGACTCTAAGAAGACTCAATTGCGTTGATTTGCGTAAATATACGGTTTTGAAATTTCGATACATCAATCATTGGGCTTCACGATGAATTTTTTAAAAGTATAAAGGTAACGTTTATGCAATAAATGTCTACTTAAATAAATCATTCCAGGTGGAAAGGATGGGTAAGAAATTGGCATGGGGTGGCTTATCCAGCCAGAGAAATTGAATACTAGTTGTCATGCTTAGAATTTGACCCTTAATTGCCCACTGACTGATTGATTCTGGAAAGGATTACTGTCGGGGCTGCGATTTTGGACATTGCTCAAGGTGTAACCCAAATCCGCCTCAATGGTTGGGCTCAAAATCGCTGTACAACGAGCTTCATAGGTATTGGCATTGGAAAAACTGCCCTGGAGTCGTTGTTCCCCTATGGTAGTTGAGAGTCGGCAGCGCAGGAAGTCAAAGGGTTTTCCTTCCCAGGTCAGTTCTCCGTTGTAGACCAGGAAATCGGGGGGTGAAAAGTATCCACTGGTTGCGGCAACGTCTTGATTAAAGTTCCAGAGAAAGACATTGGCCGCGATCGAAAATTGACCAATCTTGTGTTCCAAACGACCAATTAACTGATGGTCGATGTTGCCATCGCTGTATTGACCAAAGCGATACATTCCAAAGAACTGGGTATCTTTTTCAATCTGCCAAAATAGGGCAGGACTCAGATGGAATGCTGAAATTTGATTGTCTAATGTTGTGGCATTGAACTTATGAGGCCCATAGCTAACCAGTCCCGACAAAGTTGCGTTTGGGGAAATGGGGGTTTCCAGTTTGAGCCGTAAATTTGGTGCGATCGGTAATCGGTTAAAAAAATCTAAGCCAACTTCAGGACGAATTTTGACGGAGTTAATGCGAGTCTCCCAGCCAACCCTCAAGGGAATATTGATGAGGGTGTCCTTCTCTGATTGGTTGAACAGGTTAACCCCTGTCGTAAAGTTCAGCAGATCTCCATTGGGCAGTTTGAACTGCGGGGTGGTTTCCAAAAACAGGCTTTCTTGCCCAAAATTATCCCGATCGCGACGAAAGTTGGTTGTTAAACTTTCTGGTACGATTTGGGCTCTGTGGAGAGAACTCGGCTGAGATTCTGAAGTTGCAGGACGATTCTGCGAAGCTGATGCAGCAGAAGGGACATCTTTGGAATGGGTTCCTGGCTGGGGAGAACTAGAAGTCTTGGGAAGCGCAAAATTATTTTTAGGAGAAGCTGTTGGGGAAGGCAGTTTGGGAAGAGGCCGTTGCAACTGTGGATTAAAGTTATCTGCACTAGCGACGATAACTTCACTGGGATAGTGCATCGGTTTAAACTGCGGTCTCACTTCTCCTACAAGCGTTTCAGGAGGCGCTGTTGATGATTGTCCTAGGCTAGATGGAAGTGATGTGTCTAACCCTAACGAATTCGTCGTTATCAAATTCGTTAACAATACCAGTGAAGCACCATAGGTATTAGAAGCCGAAAACAATATAGTAGTTGCAAGGTTGATTGCGACTACTATTGGAACTGAAGATGACTTCTCCATACTAGAAACAATTGTGGAAATGCACAAACATGACAGTTATACCTGGAATCACCCTTAAGAGTTCCCGAGGTATGCCAGGGATGCGCGAAAGATAGACCAATTCTCCCCAACAAATGCATCCTGAAAAAATTAATGCCATCCCACGGGAATGGCATTCTGTGCGAAACTCACAACTTAATTTAAATCGGGATGACAGGATTTGAACCTGCGACCCCTTCGTCCCGAACGAAGTGCGCTACCAAGCTGCGCTACATCCCGATGTGTCGTTGTGATGCGGCATTAATGCTGACTACAAACACGCGAACTCATATAGGATAGCACAAAATTAGGCGAATCTTGCAGGTATTTTGCAGGGTCGTATCGATCGAGGTGGAGACGCGATCGTCCAAAGCAGGAGCAGGAGGAACTCTCAACTCACTGCTAAGATGGGGAATGCAAAAGCGTTGAGAAAATTGCCGTGGTGGTTAAGCCTGATTGGTTGCGAGTCAAAGCCCCCCAATGGGAGCGGGTGGGCGCAGTCAAAGAAACCCTCCGAGATTTGGGTCTCAATACGGTCTGTGAAGAAGCGTCCTGTCCCAATATTGGTGAGTGTTTCAACCATGGTACAGCCACTTTCTTGATTATGGGGCCTGCTTGCACCCGTGCTTGCCCGTACTGCGATATTGATTTTGAGAAAAAGCCCAAGCCGCTGGATCCGTTAGAACCTTTAAATTTGGCCGAAGCGGTGCGACGGATGCGGTTAAACCATGTCGTGATTACGTCGGTGAATCGCGATGATTTACCCGATGGGGGCGCAGCGCAATTTGTTCGCTGCATTGAGGAAATCCGCAAAGTGTCGCCGGGAACCACGATCGAAGTTCTGATTCCCGATCTGTGTGGTAATTGGGATGCGTTGGCCATGATTCTTGCAGCGGCTCCAGAAGTCCTGAACCACAATACGGAAACGGTACCTCGCCTCTATCGCCGTACCCGCCCGCAGGGTGATTATGCCCGCTCGCTGGAACTGTTGCGCCGTTGTCGCGAAATTGCGCCTTGGGTGTATACCAAATCTGGCATTATGGCGGGTCTGGGCGAAACCGATGAGGAAGTGCGGCAAGTCATGCAGGATCTGCGATCGGTGGATTGCGACATTTTGACGATCGGGCAATACCTCCAGCCCACTCAGAAGCATTTGGGCGTGCAAGCGTTTGTCACGCCGGAGCAATTTGAGGCTTGGCGGTTATACGGTGAATCCTTGGGATTCCTACAAGTCGTGTCGTCGCCGCTGACCCGCAGTTCCTACCACGCTGAGCAAGTTCGGTCACTGATGGAACGCTATTCCCGGAGCCGACCCCAGGGGCAACCTCAGCCAACCCAGTTGTAGCCAAAAGTGATAGACATCTCAGGGATGGGGGCATGGCGTTGAAAATTACGATCGTGGGTGCAGGGGCATGGGGAACCACCTTGGCAACGTTGGCTCGGGAAAACGGCCATGATGTGGTGGTTTGGTCACGGAGTTGTGAGATGAGCTTGCAGGCTGCGATCGCAGGGTCGCAGGTGATTTTGTCAGCGATTTCCATGAAAGGTGTCCGAGCGATCGTGCAGCAATTGGGAGAGATCGGCCTACCCCCAGAAACGATTCTGGTTTCAGCCACCAAAGGACTGGATCCCGATTCTGGAACAGCTACCGCCCTCCCCAAACTACCCTCCCAAATTTGGCAGATGGGCTTTCCTAACAACCCAGTGGTGGTGTTATCAGGGCCGAACCTGTCCAAGGAAATCCAGCAAGGCTTACCTGCCACTACCGTGGTTGCCAGCGATCGACCCGGTGCAGCCACTCAAGTGCAAACCCTATTTTCCTCACCGCGATTTCGCGTTTACACCAACGACGATCCGTTAGGGGTGGAGCTAGGCGGCGCATTGAAAAATGTGATGGCGATCGCGGTGGGCACCTGTGATGGGTTGCATTTAGGCACGAATGCCAAATCGGGATTGATCACACGGGGACTGGCGGAAATGATCCGAATTGGCATCCATTGGGGCGCGAAGGCGGATACGTTCTACGGTCTTGCGGGCCTGGGTGATCTGATGGCGACCTGTAGTAGCTCGCTCAGCCGCAACTATCAAGTGGGCTATGGCTTAGCCCAGGGGCAAACGCTGACCGAAATTTTAGGGAATTTAGAAGGAACCGCCGAAGGGGTCAATACAACCCAAGTTCTGTTACAAGTGGCGCAGCAACAGGGGATTGAACTCCCGATCACGGAACAAGTTTATTTATTGCTACAAGGGCAAAGCACGCCCCAGGATGCGATCTCAGCACTCATGTCGCGGGGCAGTAAACCTGAGCGCTAGCAAATCATGGCTCGTTAGCAGCCTTCTCCCCACACAATCAATAGGTCACCCCGTACCCAACCCTTAGCTCCGGAGGGAAATTCGACATAATGCCAGGTGTAGCCATTGTCGCCTTGCAACTCACGAATGACTTTCACCACATCTCCCGATAGGCCATAGTGCATTACCCGTCCAGCAGTGCTGGGAGCCGATCGAAGATTGATGCGATCGTTGGGGTCACTGCTACTGAGGGCACCGTACTGATCAGCACTGTCAGAAAATTGCACGAAATCACTCCGAACCCATCCTTCTTTCCCAGTGGTCGCAAAACGGAGGTAAAACCACTGCTCTGTCCCTTCGTTGAGCCAACGCTGTCGCAGAACTTCGACGCGATCGCCGAAGTAGCCAGAACCGATAGCCTTGGCGGTGACTGCAGGGCCAGAGCGTAGATTAATTTGGGCATTCGCATCTTGGGCGGTTAATGTGGCGGGTTTCGCCCAACTAGGCAGGGCAACGACAAGAGCGCCTGCGATCGCCACTAGGGGGGGTAAATAAACGGAGCTGAATTGTGTCATGGGTTGTATAGCAAAGATTCTAAAGTTGTTGCGATGGCGAGGAGGATTGTTGGGCAAGTATGGATGAAATCTGTGGCTCCCTCCAACAATCTGCAAAAGACTCAATCACGACACACCCTAGATAACGCTACCTACGGCGTCATATGCACAGTTTCCAGAACCGAGAAAAAGCTTGCAGAAAGACTGGGGCGCAATTAGGTAATGGCTAGCCAACAGATCTGCATAAGTTGTTCTTTTTTCAGGAACCCTGGATATACCTGGTGTAGTCACCACCATCAGTAACGGTACGGACTCTGGGATTATATAGAGCAAATGTTCTAAGTAATCTTCCGGCCTAACTAGGCAATGTTTCGACCTAGGCTGCCTAGATTCAGAAAGTGTCCCGATTCTGGCACGGGTTACTGGAGTGATAGATCAGCGTGCATACTTAAAAAAACTCATTTTTGGCTCATATTGCTAGCAGAAAAATGAATGATCCGCAAGAGGTTGTTTCGATGACCTCGATCGCGGGAATACTAAACCATAAGCCGATCCAAAGCCCTTGTAGAGACGGTCACTGAGTTTTTTCTGCCCCTTTTGCCGCCCTGCGGACTACGAGAACCTCTCCTATGGATGACTTTTCTTTGTTTACTCAGAATTTTGAAACGCCGATTCCTGAGGGTAATTTCGAACCCACAATGGATGATCTCCAGGACATTGACCTTGAAGTTGCTGAAGAATTGAATCTGGGTAAGTCAGCACGACGAACCACCGATCTGGTTCGGATGTACCTGCAGGAAATTGGCCGGGTTCGTCTCTTGGGCCGGGATGAAGAAGTCTCAGAGGCACAAAAGGTGCAGCGCTACATGGTGCTGTTGGAACAGCGGGATGCTGCCGCTGCCGATCACCCCCCGATTCAACGCTATGTCCAACTGATAGAAGCCCGCGATCGCTTAACTTCTATCCTAGGCCACCGGCCTTCCTTGGAGCGTTGGGCGACGGAGGCAGGGGTAACTGTGGCAGATCTTAAGCCGATTTTGGCGGAGGGGAAACAGGCTTGGGCTCAGGTTGTGGGATTGACCTTGGAAGAACTGGAAGCTATGCAGCGGGAAGGTCTTCAGGCTAAGGAACATATGATCAAAGCAAATCTGCGTTTGGTCGTATCCGTTGCGAAGAAGTATCAAAACCGAGGGTTGGAGCTCCTGGATCTCATTCAAGAAGGAACATTAGGGCTGGAGCGGGCAGTCGAAAAGTTCGATCCTACAAAGGGTTATCGGTTTAGCACCTATGCCTACTGGTGGATCCGTCAGGGGATTACTCGGGCGATCGCCACTCAGAGCCGCACCATTCGCCTGCCCGTCCACATCACGGAAAAGCTGAACAAAATCAAAAAGGCGCAACGCAAAATTGCCCAAGAGAAAGGTCGTACTGCGACGATCGAAGATATCGCTAAAGAACTCGAAATGACAGTCCCGCAAGTGCGAGAAGTCTTGCTCAAAGTACCCCGATCGGTTTCGTTGGAAACCAAAGTGGGCAAGGAAAAAGATACCGAATTAGGCGATTTGCTGGAAACGGAAGATCTGTCTCCTGAAGAACTGCTGATGCGGGAATCTCTTCGCCGAGATTTGTTAAATCTGATGTCAGATTTGACGAGTCGAGAGCGGGATGTGATTCAAATGCGCTTTGGTCTAGACAACGGGCAGCCCTACTCCCTGGCGGAAATTGGCCGTGCGTTGGATCTTTCGCGGGAGCGCGTGCGACAAATTGAAGCCAAAGCCTTACAGAAGTTGCGCCAACCCAAGCGCCGCAATCGCGTCCGAGATTACCTCGAAGCTTTAGGGTAAACGGTATTGGGACATTCTGAGGTCGCGGCAGACGGTTCTTACCACCCTTGGCATCCTGATCACGATCGTATTTCCCAACCTGCATTGCCTGGATCCTGAGGGGTTCAGGCTTTTTTATTTTTCCACCAGACGTTTATATTTTATAGCGGTAGTTCAGAGCATAAGGGCCATCATTGAGATATCCGATCTCCCTAAATTTCCGCGTTCTAGCGAAGCCATGCCGACAGACCATAGGCGTCGCAGCCCTGGGAAAAAGGAGACTTTGAAAAATTGAGCTTTATTAAGGGGGCGCGGGGTCAGCGAATCTGTCATCTCAATCAGGCGTCTCAATAAATCGATATCCACTGTCTTGAGCTCATTCGGGATAGCGATTAGGGATTTGCAAAGAAATAATATCCCCTCTTCATTTCCCCTACCCTCCTACTCTCCTACCCTCCTACTCTCCTACCCCTACCCAATTGGGATTTTATTTATGCGCTGTTCCCTTACGTCAGCATCTATCACTCAATACGTTGCTGGAATCAGTGTATATAACGAAGGTTTAAGCGCTCTTGCAGGCAATTCTCAATAGACTCGCTTTCTTGCTACTGAGTTAGAATACAACTATCCTAATTCTCAATAGAGATGAGTTTATTGCAAGTATGAATGCCCCAGCCTACACAGCATCTTCTCTCAAAGCCGAGCTCAATGAGCGCGGCTGGCGAATGACTGCCCAGCGCGAAACAATCTTGCAAGTGTTTCAAAATCTGGAGCGAGGAAAGCACTTGAGTGCTGAAGATCTGTTTCATTTGCTCAAAGGTCAAGGTGAAGCGATTAGCCTTTCAACGGTCTATCGCACTTTGAAGATGATGGCTCGCATGGGCATTTTGCGAGAACTAGAATTGGCGGAAGGGCATAAACACTACGAGCTAAACCAACCCCATCCCCACCATCACCACCACCTCATTTGTGTGCGCTGCAATAAGACGATCGAATTTAAAACTGAGTCTGTGCTGAAAACTGGGATGAAGGTCGCACAAAAAGAGGGCTATCACCTATTGGATTGCCAATTAACAATCCATGCGGTGTGCCCTACTTGCCAACGATCGTTAATCCCCGTATAAATCACGGTTGAATACCGAATTGTTGGGATTTTTAGTTTACTGATAATCAACCCGCGCATCTAAACCGTAGGCCCGCAAAAGTTGGGACTGCCGATCAGCTTCCGATCGTTGGCTAAAGGTGCCTGCTTGGATATAAGCTCCTTTACTATTGGTTGCGATTTGGGAAGCGCTATTCCAAATTTGCCGCACTTGAGACAGGGTGGCACCACTTTGAATAGGGATTACGACTACATAGCGACGCATCTGGTCATTAGAAACCCGGTTATTAGAGGCTTTTATGCCTGATTGTCTATTAACAGGCTTACTTGACAACAATTGGCTAGTTAATGGAGTTTGAGAAGAGGCCGTTGTGAAAGATCCGCTAGAAAAGGGGGACTTAGTTTGACTGTGGGACTGAATAGGTTGAGTCTGTGTTGTGGATTGAGTCGGCTGTGAGGCTATGAGGTTTAAAGCTACAAGGGTTTTCGCATCGGCAATCCCGGTCACGGGCAAACCCTGCGATCGCTGAAAATCAGCGACTGCAGTTTGCGTAATGTTGCCGTAGTACTCAGTGACATTACTTTGAAACCAACCTAAATCCTTTAAGCGTTGCTGGAGTTGCCCAACGTCTGAACTTTGATCGCCTTTGGCAAGGCGGGTTGTTATGCTTGGGGTGGGTGGCGCAACTTCTGGTGCGATTTGGTTAGCTGTGGGTTGCGTAAAGGCTTGTTGATTTATCGCTGAAGTTAAAGCAGCCTGCTCTTTGGAACCCACAATGCCATCGTCGGGCAGATTGCTAGAGCGTTGTAATTGCTGCACTGCTGCTTGGGTCTTGGGGCCAAAGATACCGTCGATGTTGCTGGAATAGTACCCTAACTGAGTCAACTGTTGCTGTAGGGTGGCCACTGCTTCGTTCTGATCCCCAATTTGGAGGCGAGACTCGGGGGTAGCAGCTTTCTGCCTAGAGCTTGTCTGAGGGGTGAGGGAGCTTGCTGCAGTAGACGATGGAGGTTCCGATGCGACTCCACCCAAAACAGCGAGAGTTTGGGCTCCAGCTACACCATCCGGATCTAACCCATATTGCACTTGACAGCGGATCACCCCTGCCTGGGTCAATTCTCCGAAATAGCCTGAAATGGGGCCATCATAGCAATTAGCCGCCGTGAGACGATTTTGCAAATCGGCCACAGCATCCCCTTCATCACCTTTCTGAAGGGCAACCGCTGCATTCCCGATCGCTAAAATCAAAACTCCGATCGCTAAACTCAGCAATCGAGTGTAAGCCAGTCCACTGAGGGAAGACTGCAGTAGTCCGTTAAGAGTTGTGAACAATTCCGCTAGACGATTTCGCAGCAAGGAGATTAATTTTGAAGGGGCCATGGGAATCACTCCAGATCAGTGCGCTAAGAGATAGGCCGTGCGCCAAGAGATCACCGCGTTGGGCGAGACAAGTCAAGGTTCGGATGGATTCTCTTTATGGATTCTCTTTTCGGTATATTAACTGATCCCGTTGGCCGAAAAATTCATGCTTGAGCTGGGTTGCAAGAATTATTGGACTTTTTCGATGTTGCCGCCCTTGACCCAGCCTTCCCGATCGCTGTTCATTAGACGAACCTTTTGCCAATTCCCATCGGGAGAACTTTCTAAAACCACTACTTTCTCATTGAAACCAATCCCGCCTGTAGGCACCCCATCTAAGCTGGCAGATTGCCGTAATACTAAGCCGATCGGCTGAATCACCTTACCCTCAAAGGCTCCTGGAGGGAGTGGTTTATCCGACTTGCTTTCTGGATTACTGGAAGCAGCTTTATTTTTGTCGGAACTTGAAGGATTGCTAGGTTTAGGTTTTGCGATCGCCTTTGCTTGGTTTTTACGGTAGTTGGGATCGTCATTGGGAAAGGTAGGACGGTCTGGCAACTTTGTGAATTGGGTGATTAAATAATTAGCTGAAAAGTAGCCACCTACTGCCAAGATTCCGACAGCAACAAAGATTCCGACAAAGGTTTTTGCAAACCAACGCATACTGCTCCAATCCTGCATTTTAATCTAAGCGTCATCTCAACAAGCTATCAGCATAGACGATCGCCCCGTTCAGTATAGGAGAAGACGGCTCAATCGGGTTGCTGAAGTTGTTGTTGGATCCGATTACTCAAAGCACTATGGCGAGAGGCGAGACGTGCTTTACCTGCAGCGGCCCAATCCTGGAGAAATTGGATTTGCTCCCGCGCGGTTCTGGCGAGGGGCACAATTTGACTAGCAGATTCCAAAATATCATCGGTCGTAAAGTCTCGATTCTGGCTAAATCCTAGGTGCATTGCTTCGATCAGGGTTTGCTCGATTTCTGCACCGGAAAAATCAGGGGTTTCATAGGCTAAGCGATCGAGGTCATACTCTTGCATTTTCTGAGGTCGTAGGCGGGATAAATGGACTTCAAAAATGGCTCGGCGTTCCTCTTGGCTGGGTAGGCCAACAAAGAAAATTTCGTCGAAGCGCCCTTTACGCAACATTTCTGGCGGTAGAGCTTGGATATTGTTGGCCGTCGCGACCACGAAGACGGGAGATGTTTTTTCTGCCATCCAAGTAATAAATGTCCCAAACACGCGGCTACTGGTGCCGGAATCTCCCCGCCCATCGGCTCCAGCAAAGGCTTTATCTACTTCATCAATCCACAGGACACAGGGAGCTAAAGCTTCTGCCAGTTGGATCATCTGGCGGGTGCGGGACTCCGATTCCCCCACTAAGCCGCCGAATAATCGACCCACATCCAGCCGCAGTAACGGAAGTCTCCAGTGGTGGGCGATCGCTTTGGCGGTCAGGGATTTTCCAGTACCTTGAACCCCCACTAGCATCAATCCTTTGGGATGGGGTAAGCCATACTGCCGTGCCCGATCGGAGAACGCTCCACCCCGCCGCAGGAGCCAGTCCTTGAGGTTATCTAGGCCGCCAATATCGGTAATTTTTTCGGTGGCGGGATAGAAATCTAAAATCTGGGTTTGGCGGATGGTTTGCCGTTTTTCCTCCAGGACTAGATCGACATCCTCTGCCTGGAGTTGGCCATTGTGCAACACGATTGCCCGACCTAAAACTCGTCGAATCCGTTCGATCGACAAACCTTGACAGGCTCGCACGAGACTATCCATTAGATCAGGGCTGGGGCTAGCGCCCAAGGGGCTTAGGAGGTGATCGATCGCCGATCTAATTTCTTGGGCATTGGGTAGCGGAAACTCTAGGACAGTGAGCACATCGCTGAGTTCTTCTGGAATTGACAGATTGGACGCCAAGATCACCAGATTTTTCGGCTGTGCTTTCAGTAATCGCGACAGATTGCGGAGCTTGCGGGAGACGGAAATGTCCTCAAGGAAGCGTTGGAAATCCCGAAGAATAAAAATGGCTGGGGCAGAAGCGGGCAATTTTTCGACAAATTCTAAGGCTTGCAGAGGATTGCGCTTGCCAAACCCTGCATCATTGGGGTTTCCCTGGTAGCCATCCACAAAGTCCCAGGTATAGATGGCTCGTCCTTCGCGGAATTTAGCGCAGTCTGCGATCGTGGCTTCGACCCGCTCTTCTTCGCGGGTAGGAATGTAGAGAACGGGATAGCGAGCTCGCAGTAGAAGGTTGAATTCGTCACTAAAACTCATGGCGAAGCAATAAATGGAAGGCTCAATGTTCCATTCTCAAGGGCAGCTTCTGAATTTGGCAACTGAATTCAAGAACTGAATTAACGTAAATTCGAGGCATGCGATCGCGAACGATCGTCGGAGCGGCTGCCCAGCAACGATTCAGGCATTTCTCCCTGCACCCCAATCAGGATTGTAAAACAACTCGACAGGTTTAGTTGGGTAACTGTCCCCGTAGGGCTTCTAGGGCAGACCACCGAGCATCGGGCTGCTCCGTCTGATCGGGACTTAGGGCAATTCCGCCACAATCTGCGCTACACAATTTGCGTTGGGGCAGTTCTAAACAAAGTTGCTCATAGATCCAGGAGCCTACGTCAAATGTGCCGTCCTTCGGCAGGGTTTCTACCATTTCCTCAAGCAGGAGATCCTCATCCCACGGAATCTCTTCGGGATCGATCGAATCCCCATCGGTCAACCAGAGAAACTCCGCTGTTTCAACGGAAATCCGATGGTTGTACTGCTGCAGGCATCGATCGCAACAGAGGGTAATGATGGTGTCCGCTTTAACCGCAGTCTCCAAGAAATTGCCTTTGTGGGTGACTCGGTAAACTCCTTGTACCGGGGTCAAGGTTTCTAAATCTTGGAAAAATTCTTTGAATTCAATGGTTTCTGTCCCATTGGGTAATTTGGTTAAGCGAGGAATGTAAATGGGTTCCATGGGAATCGTCTCCAATGCAGGGGCTCACAACTCTCTCTGCCTACCAGAACTGTTGCGAAAAGCGTTGCGAGGGTAAAACTGAGGTTTAAGAACTGCCTGAGTATTCAGCTGAGGATGAATCAGTATTGAAGAACAGCGTTACTCGCTTTCTGTGGACTTGAGGCGAACCACAAGGCGGCGATCGGGTTCTTGACCACGACTGAAATTTTCTAAATCTTCGTAATGCTTTAATAATCCATGGATTTCTCGACGTTCAGCAGAAGATAGGGACTTAATCTCAAAATCTTGCCCTGTTTCACGAACTGCTGCGACGGCTTCATCCACGATCGCCCGAAGCTGCTGACTGCGCTGTTTCCGATAACCCTCTAGCTCTAAAACATAGGCTCCCTGAGCGTCCTCGGGTTGGCCGATGTTAAGGGTGGCATTGGCTAAATATTGCAGGGAATCTAAAACTTGGCCCCGATCGCCCAAGAGTGCAGCCTTCTGTTCAGGAGAAAGGCTATCTGCGGCGATCGTCAGCCAACAATTGTACTCATCATCGGTGTTTACCATCTCAGAAACGATTCCCGCATTCAAACCAGCTAGCCTGAAAATTTCCGCTAGCCATTTTTGCCCCCGTTCCTGAGATGGATGATTGCCCATGATTTATGCTTTCTTTTTCTTCTGACCTGGTTCAAAGGGAATTGCGCTGACATCCACAGTTGCAGTGGCCGCATTCTGGCCAGAGGCGTCTGCATCTACCAATTTCTGGAGATTTTCCGGCAGAGGTTCCCGAGACAGAATAAAGGTTTGTAGCGTTTGAAAGATGTTAGCAATCAGCATGTACATCAATACCCCAGCGGGCAATGGGAAGAATAAAAACATGCCAGAAAAGAGAACCGGCGTGATCTTATTGACCGTATCCTGCTGTGAGTTTCCCGTTGAGCCTTGTCCCGAAAGAAGTTGGTTAACGTAGAGACTGACTCCAAAGAACAGCACCATGCCCACAATATCCCAGTGGATAGTTCCATCGGGATCCACTGCCCCTACGCGACCTAATGCATCAATAAAAAGGAAGCCTTTGTCAGCAGCCAGTCCAGGAATAAAGGCTTGTACCGTTGCTTCCCCGGGTTGAATTGCTTGAATAGAGCCATCTTCATTAATCACAACCCGTTCGCTACCCGTTAGAACTTTGTAGCGAGGCGTCAGGTTGCTGTCAGGGTATTCTGCGGCTAATGCAGAGAATGGTTTCCCTTCAGGAGTTTGGAACTCGACTTGTAATTTGTCACCCACCCCAATTTTGTTACCTCCTGGAAGAAGGGCTTGCACCGGAGAGTGAAGACCATCAGCGAGGTAAATATTGTGAGTTTCAGTGGCGAAAGCTTGGGGCTGAACCAAAGCAGCCTGCTCTGGGGGGAGAATTTGCAGCTTGATGTTGTAAGGTACGTCCGAGAAGGGTGATCCGCGCAGGGTTGCGAACAGGGCAAACAGCACTGGCATCTGAACCAGCAGGGGGAAACAGCCTGCTAGGGGGTTGCCAAACTCTTTGTAGAGGGCACTAACCTCTTCCTGCTGTTTAACCGGATCGTTCTTATACCGCTCCTGAACTTCCTTCATGCGCTTTTGCATGACGGGCTGGGCAACGCGCATCCGGCGCATGTTTCGGATCGAACCTGCACTGAGCGGGTACAACGCAAAACGCACAACCAAGGTCAGTGCCACGATCGCGAGACCATAGCTAGGCACGATCCCGTAAAAGAAGTCCAGGATCGGCAGCATGACGTTATTTGAAAGAAAACCGATACCGAAATCCATGCGCCTTCGAGTCGATTAAATAGATTGGTGAAATAATAGCTGGCCTTGATACAAGACCCAGTCTTTAGGGGCTTTAACAGACCAAGTTCCAGTGTAGCCTGTCTTGCCACACTGGATAAATGCAGAATTCTGCAACTAGCGACCTGGAGACTTTGCCTGATTTGCCTTGGGGTTTTTAGTGCTGATCCGTTCGTTGATGTAAGCTTCAACCTCGCGGAATTTTGGCACGGCTTTCATTTCTAAGCGACTGCCATCCTTGAGAACCAGAACCATATCTCCCCAAATGCCCAAGCCTCGGGGAACGGAGATCACCCGATCGATCTCAGAATAGACGGCATCTGCCCTATCTTGCCCCCGCCAACCGCCTGTAATGCTGACGCGCCGATCGGTAATTCGGTAGCGTAACCAGAGAGCACGAACGACGGCTCCAATGGTTAGCGGAATGCACACGATCGTGAAGGCAAGTAAAACATTGAGGATCAAATCTCCTCGATGGGGCCCACCTTCGTAATAAACCTCTTCCTTAACTGCCATGCAGTACCTCGGCTTCGAGCAATAACTGCTCTAATTCTTGCAGAAACTTCCAGTAATCACATTCCACCGCTTGGGCGCGGACAACTACCACAAGCTTCCACCCAGGGTTCATCCGAGGTAAAAACTGACGCAAGGCAGCCCTGATCCGACGCTTGATGCGGTTGCGAACCACAGCACGTTTGCTGACTTTTTTGCTAATTGAAATGCCAATCTGAAGCGGCAAGACTGCTGGATCCTCAGCTTCCGGAGATTGTCTGGGCGGTAGCCGAAGTGCAACGAGGTGTAAGCAGCTAGCTCGCCGCCGTTTACCTCGCTGATAAACCCTGTCAAAGTCTTGCCTATGCTTAAGTCGATTGGCCTTAGGCAATGCCAAATTGATAACCTGCCATCGCTGTGCGAGTTACAAAGTGCCGTCTTCAGCTAGATAACTAGGCTGCGGACAGGCGCGCCCGTCCCTTACGACGACGAGCCTTGATGACGCGACGACCATTGTGCGTTCTCATGCGAACACGAAAACCAGAAACCCGTCTTCTTTTACGGCGAGTGCCCTCGAGTGTGCGCTTCATAAAAAGTATCTCCAGTCTGGGTAGGGTGGTCGTAGACCATGGAAAAAGTCACAGTCTACTACTATAGACCCATCCCCTAGCTAATTTCAATGATCCAAGTTCCGATGTCTCGGAGCAAAGGCACATCCCCTGGAGTTTGGATCCGACAGTTGAAGTAGTACATGCCGTTGTTGCGGGGATTTTTCACGTTGGACAGCATGATTTCTACGCTGCTACCAGCGGGAACGGGCTCCTGGGGAAAGAGCTCAATAAAGAAATTCTCTTCATCCCACTTCACTTCTTGCAGGGCGACCTTTTTGCCGTTGACGTATAGTTCAATGTTTTTGGGATCAATTTTGCCATCGAAGTAATCGGGGTAATCAATGACGAACTGAGCCGCTGCCAGTTTCATTTTTTTCTTATCAATTCGTAAACGGTAGCGATCGAAGGCACTGGGATTACCGCCGAAATCGACCCGAGAGTTCAACTGCTTTTCAGCAGGGACGCCACTGAAGATAGTCAAGCCTTGGGAGTGGGTGATTACTGGAAGACTAAAGACAGTCAGGGTCGCGATCGTGCCAGCCAGGGCTGCACGGTGCAGGGACAACTTGGAAAAGCGCATAGGGAATTTACCTAAAACAAAACGGGGAAGGGGCTTCAGTTCTGTCCACCCTCGATCGATCTAGCGGTCGCCTGTCAGCCTAGCTTCAGCCTATCAGCGTTACCAGGGATCCTCGATCGGAGGCTCATTTAAGGGCGAACTGCTAGCAGCAGTGTGATTGAGCTTCTCCATACTGCCATGAAGAATGGAGGGTTTGCAGACCCCCATTACTCTCCTGACGGAGATTGAGCCCATGAAGTTCCAAGCTTCTCTGGGAGAACCAAACCATAGGGCTCAGACGCAAAAATTTATTGATCGCAAATAAATTATCCAATAGGAATATCAACCGTCTTTACTCAACCGTCTTTACTCAACCGTCTTTGACCAGCAAAACCATCGGAATTCCCATAACAAATTCCTGATCTTTACAGTTTGACGAAGTGAGTAATCAGTTCAAAATTGTGTAAACAAATACTTGGATTCTCTACAACAGATTAAGAATCCATCGCAAATCAGGGGATCAACTTACGATCCATTGAGTAATACGAACGCTTCATTTCCATCTACACGTCATGGTGAAGGAAGATTGATACATGGCGATCGCAATTGAGAGAAACACGCTATCACAAGCGTCCCAAGAGCTACTGACCGAAGAAAAACCTCGCTTAAAAATTGGGATCCCCAAGGAAATCCTCGCTGGAGAAGCGCGGGTAGCAGCAACACCAGACACGGTAAAGACGCTGCAAAAATATGGATTTATAGTCCTGATCCAGACGGGTGCGGGAGAGTTAGCTAATTTTTCTGACGAGACTTACCGTCAAATTGGCTGCCAGATTATTGAAACTGCTGAGCAACTCTGGGCGGATGCAGACATTGTCTTAAAGGTGCGCCCCCCCAGCTTGGAGGAAGCCCAATGCCTGCGGGAAGACGGCACCCTCATAAGTTTCATTTGGGCCAAGCAGAATCCTGAGTTAATCGAAGCCCTAGCTCAGCGCCGTGCCACCGTTCTGGCGATGGATGCGGTACCGAGAATCAGCCGCGCCCAAAAGCTAGATGCCCTGAGTTCCATGGCCAATATTGCCGGATATCGGGCAGTGGTAGAAGCGGCTAACCAATTTGGTCGCTTCTTTACCGGGCAAATTACCGCAGCGGGCAAAGTTCCCCCCGCCAAGGTGTTGGTGATTGGGGCAGGGGTGGCAGGATTAGCAGCGATCGGGGCTGCCAAGAACCTCGGGGCAATTGTCCGTGCCTTTGATACACGCCCTGTGGTGAAAGAGCAGGTGGAAAGCCTGGGAGCAGAATTCCTGCAAGTTGAACTGGAGGAAGATGGGTCTGGTCAAGGCGGCTACGCTAAGGAGATGAGTCCTGAATTCATCAAGGCCGAAATGGAACTGTTTGCAGCCCAGGCCAAGGAAGTAGACATCATCATCACAACGGCGCTGATCCCTGGTAGACCCGCTCCTAAGCTCATCCTGCGGGAAGCTGTGGAACTGATGAAGCCGGGATCGGTGATTGTGGATTTGGCGGCGGAGCAGGGCGGCAACTGTGAACTGACCCAGCCAGGGCAAATTCACGAACATAACGGCGTCAAAATCATTGGCTTTACCGATCTGCCCAGCCGCATGGCAGCCCAGGCCAGCCAACTCTACGGCAACAACCTCTGTCATCTGCTGGATGACATGGGCCGCAATGACGGCTACCAAGTGGACTTAGAAGATGAAGTCGTTCGGGGCGCACTGATGCTGTACCAGGGCGATCGGGTGGAACCGTTACCCCCTCGTCCAGTTTCCGTCGCACCCCAACCTGTTACCCCGGCAGCGCCCCCTGCGGAAGTTCCCGCTGCCAAAAAGCTGAATCTATCGGGCCTCTGGTTAGGGATCGGGATTGCGGCCTTGGTGGCGATCGGGTTGACGGCTCCGGCTTCGTTCCTCTCCCACTTCACGGTATTTGTGCTGGCTTGCTTTGTGGGTTGGCAGGTGATCTGGAATGTCAAACCCGCGCTGCATACGCCCTTGATGAGTGTGACCAATGCCATCAGCGGCATCATTATCATCGGGGGCATGGTGCAACTGTCTGGGCAATTTTTGCATCCAACGACGTTGCTAGGTGCGATCGCGATCCTGGTGGGGACGATCAATATTTCCGGGGGCTTCCTAGTCACCCAACGCATGCTGAAGATGTTTCAGAAATAATCGGGGTCGGCTATGTTAGAGAATTTTTCAGGTGAGAATTTTTCCACCGTCGCCTACATTGTGGCAAGTGCGTTATTCATCCTCAGCTTGGGTGGCCTCGCGAACCAAGAAACGGCTAAGCGCGGGAACTGGTTTGGCATTGCGGGAATGGCGATCGCATTTTTGGCGACGATGCTCCAGAGTGATCCCGCTAGCTATGGCGTGTTGCTGACTGTGATTGTGCCGGGGGCGATCGTGGGATCGATCTTGGCGGCGCGGGTGGCCATGACCGAAATGCCGGAACTGGTGGCCATGCTGCATAGTTTTGTCGGCTTGGCGGCGGTACTGGTGGGGGTGGGTAATTTCCTTTACCCCAGTGAATTGACAGGGGTAGAAGCGACGATCCATGAGATCGAAATCTACATTGGCATTTTCATCGGAGCCGTCACCTTTACCGGGTCGATCGTGGCCTTTGGCAAATTGCGCGGTGTGGTCAGTAGCAAACCGTTGATGCTGCCCGCCCGCCATGGCTTGAATCTAGCGATGTTGGCGGCGACGATCGCTTTGGGCTACTGGTTCATGACAGGGGGCGGCTTGAATCCGTTGCTGATTATGGCGGCGATCGCGGGGGTTCTGGGGGTACACCTGGTGATGGCGATCGGGGGCGCTGATATGCCCGTGGTGATCTCGATGCTGAACAGCTATTCCGGCTGGGCGGCGGCGGCGGCAGGTTTCATGCTGTCCAACGACTTGCTGATTATTACGGGAGCGTTGGTGGGTAGCAGTGGCGCGATCCTGAGCTACATCATGTGTCGGGCGATGAATCGATCGTTCATTAGCGTCATTCTGGGGGGCTTTGGAACGGGATCGGGAACTGCTAGTTCAGCAGGGATTCAAGGGGAAGCGACGGAAATTTCCGTGGAAGACACGGTGGAACTGTTGGAGAATGCCAGCAGCGTGATCATTGTGCCGGGGTACGGCATGGCCGTGGCGCAGGCGCAGCACCCCATTGCTGACCTGACTCGCAGTCTGCGCGATCGGGGAGTCAACGTCCGCTTTGGCATTCACCCGGTGGCAGGTCGCTTACCGGGTCATATGAATGTGCTGTTGGCTGAAGCCAATGTGCCCTACGACATTGTGTTGGAGATGGAAGAAATCAACGAAGATTTCCCCGAAACCGATGTGGTGCTGGTGATTGGGGCCAATGATACGGTGAACCCCAGTGCTGAAGAAGATCCCAATAGCCCGATCGCGGGAATGCCTGTCCTGGAAGTCTGGAAGGCGAAAACCGTCGTCGTGATGAAGCGCAGTTTGGCCAGTGGCTATGCAGGGGTCGAAAATCCGTTGTTCTTCAAGGAAAACAGTCGGATGCTGTTTGGAGATGCCCGCAAGGTGGCGGATGCCATTCTGACTCGGATGCGGCAACTGGTCGCAGCGTAACGTTCTACGCTTGAGGGGAAATTCCCCAGTTAGGACAATCTTATTTTTGATCGCCAGCCATCCGATCCCCCTAAATCCCCCTTAAAAAGGGGGACTTTGAGAAAATTTGGTCAAATTCTCTATTTTTAAGGGGAATGGGGATTTACTATAAGTTTGCTGAAATTTGCTGATCAACGCTGGGGATGTGAAAATTCCCAGCGTTTGTGTTGAGGGCTTTTGTGTCAAGATGTGCAGCCTTAGCGAGTCGCTAGATCGCAGCGATAGCCCTGGTAGGGAATGCCGATGCGATCGTAGCGTTGGGGATCCCGTTGGCAGGATTGGGGATTCCTGGCCGAGCCAAGAGCTAGGGTTTCAGGAAAGTCCGATCGGCGGAGACCGGGAGCAATAATCCACAAAATATCTGTAGGGGGCAGTTGGGTGAGGTTTTTCCACAACTGTGGATAACCTTGGGAACTGTTGAGAAATGCGAATTTTCCCGTTAATAGGTTGTCCAATCTCGGGGATCCCCGATCGCTCCCATTAACCCGATTTTGTTCCTGTTCCAGAGCCAAGGCAAAGCTTAACCCCAACGCCATTTCCTGCCAGGTTTGGTAGCCCATCACGACTTGGATCGTTGCTTGTGGGGCATCGGCTTGCATCATCCTTTGCGCAACGAGATTGGGCTGATAGGGTTTTTGAAAGACGCCATTGAAAACCACACAGAGACTGCTGAGGAATCCGACAACCAGCACGATCGCCGCTGGGGATTTCAGCAAACTTCTCCAGCGAGGGCGTGGCGTGGTTGGTGGCAATGGCTCCCGCGATTGACGAGGTAACGATTGCATCGCTAACCCCGCCGCCAGCAATACACAAATCGCTGGGTAATAGATGAAGTTGTAGCGCGGCACATGGGTGAGATCCTTTTGCAGCAAAATCGCGATCGCCCAAAATTCTGCGACCACTGCCGCAATAAATCCTCCCAGCACTAATAAACTGCCCTGTAGCTCAGGAATCTGCCCAATTTTTTGCCAGCCCTGCCACAGTTGCCGAGCCAGCCAGATGCTAAAGGCCACAACCAACAGCACCATGGGAATTTGCCAACTGATTGGGTTGCCCTCCACCGGGGGCGAAATCACCATCAGCGACCACCCGATCGGCAGGTAATAGAGCGGCACGATCACACTCAACAAAGGTGGGATACTATCGTTCAGCCAATCGGTTTCTGGGCGGGTCATGTGGCTGATAAAAGTGGGTAGCCAAGGGCCAATGATCCCCAACAATCCCAAAGATGCAAGGAAGATGCCCTGTGGTTGGGTTCCAGTCACGAAGGTGGGCCAGAAGCTTGAGAATTGGTATTTTTGGGGATAGTTGGTCGATCGTCGTTCTAATTGAGCGCTGATCCACCGTGTGCCTAGCAAAGCAATCCCTTGGGCGATCGTGGCTAGGATGCAGAAATAGTGAATATAAAACCCAACGCCATTTAGTAACACCCAACTAATCCAAGCATTGCGGTTACTGCGGCCCTGTTCAAAATTCTGCTGGATCTGCACCAGCGCTAGCAGCGCTAAGGTAATCACCACCATGGGCAGCGTGTAGTGGCGTGCCTCCTGGGAGAGGTAAACCGCAAAGGGAGAAACCGCCATACAAGCCGCCGCCATCAAGCCTGTCCGGCGGCCAAAGGCACTGCGTCCCAGGCCGTAGACCGCTCCGATCGCCCCAATGCCGAGCAATACAGGCAGCGATCGCAACTCCCACGACAGATTACCCGCCAGCGGTGCTTGCCACGCTTGCAGGAAGGGTTGTAAAACATTCAGCCAGGAATGCAGCCAACAAAAAAATAAGGGTGGATGGACGGATTGGGTGGCAACGGTTTGCGCGATCGCACCGCAGGTGGTTTCGGGTTGCAGGGTAAACAACTGGGCAAGCTGCGTCAGCCCCACGGCTTGGCCCACCGGAACCTCATCATAGGTATGCCCTAGACTGAACAGTGCTGTAATTACCTCATCCATCCACAGGGGTTTACCGTCCAGATTGAGCAGACGCAGTCCCGTTCCCAGGAGCAGCACGATCGCAAGTAACCAAAAGTGAAACCAAGGGATGCGGGAAACGTTCATTGCTCTAAACTAGCCACCAGACCGAAAGAATCTCTCCCTATTGAACCATGGGGGCGTTTTCTAGCCCGGTTTTGCCCTAATTGACCTACTGAAAATGCCCCGTTCGTCCACTGCTGCGGTGAATCCACTCCCCCAGTCTTCTAACTCCCATTCCCGCACTCCCCGAGTTGTTGGCCTGACGGGGGGAATTGCCATGGGAAAAACAACAGTATCTAATTACTTGGCGCAGGTGCATCAGTTGCCTGTGTTAGATGCAGATCTCTATGCCCGAGAAGCAGTTGCTCCAGGGAGTTCAATTCTGGCCGCGATCACCGATCGCTATGGTTCGACAATCCTGAATCCCGACGGCAGCCTCGATCGCAAACAATTGGGCACAATTATCTTTACGCAACCCCAGGAACGGCAGTGGATAGAGCATCAGATCCATCCCTTTGTGCGGCAACGCTTGCAGGCCGATCGGGACGCCCATCTACAGGTCGATCCCAAACGACCAGTAGTATTGGTTATTCCCCTACTGTTTGAGGCCGCAATGACCGATCTTGTGACGGAAATTTGGGTGATATACTGCCCCCGAGACCGTCAGATTCAGCGACTGATGGAGCGAGAAACCCTATCCTACGATCAGGCGATCGCCCGCGTCCAAAGTCAGATGGATATCCAAGAAAAGTGCGATCGAGCGGATCTTGTGTTAGATAATTCTTTGACCATTGAGGGACTTTTTCAAGCAGTCGATCGGGCATTAACTAAGGGATCCAATCTCAGAAGTCTTAACCCCTAGACTAACTCTAGATGTTTAAAAATCCCGTTCCAACCCCCCAACGACTAATACACTATCCCCCGATGACTAATACACTAGAACTTGTATTTTAGTGCTCTCTGCTTAACCCGTCTCATTTAGAGGAATCACTATGGCCGCCACGCTAGAACAGATTGCCGGATATCTAGACGCCAAAGGCTGGAAGTATCGCCTAGAGGCGGACGAGTCTCGCATCATTACTGGCGTCTATGCGGAAAATGTCGAGCAATTTCTGATCGTGATTCAACTCGATGAGGATGGCGAGTTTTTTGAAATCTATGCACCCCGCGTTTTAACCGGAATTAAGGATCACCCCCACAAAGACGCAATTCTGCAAACAATGCTGTGTATTTCCTGGGAAACCAAGATGTTGCAGTGGGAATATGATCCCTCCGATGGAGAAATTCGCGCCATTATTGAGTTTCCCCTGGAAGATGCTGAATTGACGGAACGACAGTTTAACCGCTGTCTCTATAGCTTGGTGCAATTGGTGGATGAATTGGCGTTGCCTCGCCTGCAAGCGGTGATGGAAACAGGAGAAGATCCCGGAGATTTAGAGGAAGGCGAACGATTACTGCTACAACTCCAACAGGAAGCTCCGGGATTATTAACGATGTTGGAAAAGGCCATGGAAGCACGCAAGCGGCGGGGGCGTGTTTCACCTTCGGAGGAATTGGACGACCTGTAGTCTTTCCTTCCCTTTGTGCAAGTTTCCGATCGCTAGTCTTCTTCGACTTCCCCTCCGACTACAACATTGCGGATTCGTAAGCTGGGGCCACCACAGCCCACGGCTAGGCCACTTTGTCCGCCCTTGCCACAGCCTCCTGACTCATCCCAGAAGAAGTCATCGCCAATGCCTTCAATGTCAGCCAGGGTTTGGAAGGCGTTGCCGGAGAGTGTAACATCCCGAACGGGTTCTGCCAGTTTGCCGTTACGAATCATCCAAGCTTCCCCAGCGGTGAACGTAAACATTTCACCGTTGGTCATGCCACCCAGCCAATTGCGAGCATAGACGCCTTCCTCGATGCCGCTGAAGAGATCCTGGACGGGCGTTTTGCCCCGTTCGATCCAGGTGTTGGTCATGCGGACGATCGGCGGATAGTGGTAGTTCAAGCAGCGGGCGTTGCCAGTGACCGTTTCACCTAACTTGCCAGCGGTTTCGCGGGAATGTAGTCGTCCTACCAGTACGCCGTCTTGGATCAGTTGGGTATTGGTCGCAGCAACGCCTTCATCGTCGTAGAAGTAGCTGCCCCGGTGCCCCGCGATCGCAGCTCCATCGAAAATCTGTAAATCCTCAGGGCCAAACCGGCGACCTAAGCTCATGGTTTCCAGTAAATCAGGATTTTCGTAGGCCATATCTGCTTCTGACAGATGCCCAAATGCTTCATGGACAAATAGCCCGGTTAAGATTGGATCGATGACGACAGTATAGGTTCCCCCTTTGACCGATGGGAGAGAGAGAGCTTCGACTGCCCGCTTCGCTGCTCCCTGAACCTGCTCATCTAAGTTGGTCAAATCCTCAAATCGGCTCCGGGAACCGACGGTTTCTCGACCTGTTTGCACCAGTTCCCCCTGCCGTGCTGTGGCTGCAAAGCGCAGTTCCATGTCAGCCCAAGACTGCTCAATCAAAGTGCCTTCTGAGGTTACGAGCAAGGTTCGTTGGGTAATGTCGCCGTAGCGCACAGACAGAGTGGCAATTTTGGGATCGGCACTGCGTAGAATGTCACCGTAGTGCTGGCACAGTGATTTCTTCTGGGCAAGGGAAACGTTCCGAGGATCGCTACCTGTGAGGGGAAGGGTACAAACAGTTTGTATCGGCTCAATGGGTGCAAGAATCGTTTCTTCGGTGCCAACGAGTTTGGCCGCTGCGATCGCTTCTTCAATGCGTTCCACCAAAGTATCCAGTCGATTAAAACTGGCAAACCCCCAGCCACCACGATGGCAAACTCGGACTTGTCCCCCGATCGCGATTCCCTCGCTGAGGGTTTCAATTTTGCCACCGCGCAATAGAATATCTGACCCTTCAGACGACTCTAACCGAATGGCCAGATAATCCACGCGGTTACGGTAGCGCTGAATGAGATTAGATAATCGATCGGCTTCGTGGTGCAGGGTGAAGGTCATAGCGAGGCAAGAACAACCAATGAAGAACAATAAATCCTGTCTTCATTGTGCTACCGATACTCAACCTACGCCAAATGTTAATTTCTATGGTTAAGAAATGTTTTAAGCTTCACCTGGCTGGTTAGGGTAACTACTTAAGTGATCCCGCAATGGCTCCACTAATCGTGAAATTCCCGAGATCCTGAGACTTCCTAAACTAAGTCTTTTGAGTTGCGAAGGCGAATCAATTGGCGACGCATTTTGGGAGAAGCGTTGACTTCTGACACTTCTTGAGCATTCACTGCCACTTGCAGGGGTTCTAAAAACTCATCGCTACCACAACTAAAGGCATCTAAGAGTATTTCCAGCAGTTGGTCTCGGTTGGACAAGACACCTCGTTCCTCAATCAGGCGAAACTTGAGATGTACTTCGCACTCGTATACGCCAACCTCTGGGGTCGCAGATTGATCATAATTCAGAGAATCGTACTGCATAATCCAGCTTTATCCCTATCTGAGTAACGAGGGAGCAATTGACTCGGACTACCTATTTTGCTCCAAACCATTTATATGCGGCTTCCCTAGGATGTTAGTACCGTAATAACACCCATCTTTTAGAACAGTCATCCTATGAACAAATGATGAAGTTGGACGATTGACGTGGCCTGAAATCACAGCTCAATCAATTCCTTAATTCCTTGGAAATGAGGAGTTTTAATGTTGTTTGCTTGCCAAGAAAAACAATCTTATACGGGTTCGAAAAAGTACCTTAAACTGAAACACGATCAAACCGATCAGGGGTTCCGTGCCTGATTTCTCAGGAGTTTCGTGTCTTGAGAACAAGGATTTTTGTAATCTTTGGTGAAAATCGAAGTGATTTTTATTACCTTTCAATTCTTCCCATGTTGCTATGGGATTACGGAACCGCTGTCAAATAGGAATTTTTTTGTTCGAAAAAACAGGGGATTTCAGATAGATTTCATTTCTCAAATTGCTTCATTAATTCTTCAAAGATTCCGTATGCTTGACAGAAGATTGTGTTATTTAGTCTCTTGATTCTGGGTTGTATCGGGAATCCTTTTGGAAGGAAAATCTTGCAATGCTTGATACAAAAGGCTTCTAGGATATTTTGAAAGACTACTGAAAAAATGGGGGAGACGAAATGTTGGTTTTTATACCGAGTGCAGCAGAATAGCCGATCTTGGCCGTTAATCTAGGGGAATTTACTGAGCGATCGCATCTTCGACGGCATTTTGAACTCGATAGACTGGCAAGGTGAAATGGAAACAACTGCCTTGGTTAGGCACAGAATCGACCCAGATTTGGCCATAGTGGGCTCGGACAATCCGTTGGCAGAGAGATAGCCCAATGCCGTAGCCTTCTTGCTCTTCATCGCGCTGGAGTCGAAAATGATCTTCGAAAATCTGATTACATTGATCTTCTGGAATGCCTGGGCCGTTGTCACAGATGCTCACTTGAACCTTTTGGGTTGTGCGGTGGAGAACCGATAAGCTAATCGTGCCCTGGCAGGGGGTGTATTTGATGGCATTGTCTAAAAGATTAGTCAAGACTTGATGAATGCGACTGGCATCAGCATAGACTGGGGGCAAGTCAGAGGGAATGTCTAGTTCGAGGGTTTGCTGCTTTTGGGTGAGTCGATCGTGGAGATCGGTTACAACCTCCTGGCAAAGATTGGCGAGATCAACCTTAATTGGCCAAACATTTAAATCAGCACTAGAGCCACGGGCCGCTTGCAAAATATCGGTGATCATGCGATCAATAACACGAATTTGAGTGCGGGCATGCTTGAGCAACTGATTGACCAAGGCGGGTGTGAGGCGTGAGGGTTGGTTGGCTTGGGGTTTATTCCCCATTTCCAAGGTCTCAATGGCGATCGATGCAGCGGTTAAAGGGTTCCGTAAATCATGGGCCAGCATGGCAATAATTTGATCCTTAAATTGCAGCTTGGATCGCAATTCTTCAGTCTCCTGCTTGAGGCGGAAGACATCATCCGAAAGCTGCAGCATTTCGGCATATTGACTAATGGAAGGAATTTCGCGATTGAGGACTTTTTCGATCGCGAGACTCGCGGAAGCCTCTGTAGAATGACTGTTCCGGTTCTCGGCTAAAAATTCTTCCGTCGATCGTTGCCAGCGGGGCCACCAACTTTTGAGTTGGGCAATCAGGTTACTCCCTGCCAGGGTTTGTCGGGGGTCTGGATGCACTTTCACCAAAGCAGGCGTTGCGATTAGGCGGAAATGTTCAGCTAGGTAGGGTTGTTCACCCACATCAATGACTTGGAGATCAAAGGGACAAAGTGCTTCTAGTTCTTGCAGAAGCGATCGAATCTGCCGGACTTGCTCCCTAGCAGTGGGGCGTTGATCCACGAACAGTAACAGTTGAAGTGGGGCGCTTTTCTGGGGTGAGACGTCGGGAGAAGCTGACATCGCGAAATCCTCCCTCATAAACATAGCAATCATACATTCCTTTACAGCAAAGGTAACGGATTGTGGACTGGTGAGGCAACTTTTCCGAGCCTGACCCTGTCCACAGCGTGTCCCATCACCTTGTAAAGTGGGAATTACAGAGTGAGAATACATTCAGCGAGTCAAGATCTACGGCACAAATGAAAATATTGGTGTTGACCTGGGAATTTCCCCCTCGCATTGTAGGTGGGATTGCCCGCCATGTGGCTGAACTTTACCCAGACCTGGTGAAACGAGGGCATGAAATCCACATCGTGACCGTTCAGTTTGGAGAAGCACCAGCCTATGAAGAAGTTGAGGGGGTTCAGGTTCATCGGGTTATGGTGGGAGAAAGCCACAATTTTTTCCATTGGGTGGGTCGAATGAATGAAAGTATGGGAAGCTTCGGTGGACAGTTGCTGATCCAGAAGCGCCCCTTTGATATCATTCATGCCCATGATTGGTTAGTGGGAGATTCGGCGATCGCACTCAAACACCATTTCCATATCCCCTTAGTTGCCACTATTCATGCAACAGAATATGGACGCAACAATGGAATTCATAACGATGTACAACGCCATGTCAGCGAAAAGGAGCGGTTTCTAGCCCACGAAGCTTGGCGTATCATTGTTTGCACCCAGTACATGAGACGGGAAGTAGTGAAGGTTCTGCACATGCCTTCCGATAAAATTGATGTGGTATATAACGGCATTCGGGCTGAGAAAAAGCATCTAGATCCCGATTTTGACGTGCTGTCTTTTCGGCGGCGGTTTGCCCAGGATGATGAAAAGATTGTGTACTACGTTGGACGCATTACCTACGAGAAAGGGATTGTTCGCTTACTCCAGGCGGCTCCTCTGGTCATTCAGGCATTAGAGGGCCATGTCAAGTTTGTCATTATCGGGACAGGACAGCTTGAGCCTCTGCAACGACAGGCTCGGGACTTGGGGATCTGGGATGCTTGCTGTTTTACTGGCTTTATGCCTGATGCGGATTTGGACAAGTTTCAGACGATCGCGGATTGTGCAGTCTTTCCAAGTCTGTATGAACCCTTTGGAATTGTGGCCCTAGAAAGCTTTGCAGCGCGAGTGCCGGTGGTGGTGTCGAATACGGGGGGATTGCCAGAGGTGGTGGATCATGGCCGCACGGGCGTGGTGACGACCACCAACGATTCTCTATCCTTGGCTCAGGGAATTTTAGAAATCCTCAAGAATCCAGAGTTGGCCCATCAGCTTGTGGAAAATGCCTACCAAGAACTCGAGCATCGGTTTCGCTGGGCTCTCTTGGCGGAACAAACGGAAAAAATTTATCAACGGGTGGTGCAGGAGCGATCGCAGGTGAACTGGTAACGGGATCATAGGGGAGAGTAGGATGGATCTGAAGGCACGGGGTGACTGGTTACGGCAATTTACGGTTCTTGGGAGTTTGTCCGATGTTGCCCTCTCCGCGATCGCTGCAGCGATCGAAGAAATCCCTTTTCAACCGAATCGGCGACTCGTGTTAGAGGATACGTTGCCGCCAGCGCTGTATATTCTGCACCAAGGGCATCTGGAAAGCTATCGCACGAGCCCGAATACGATCGCCCAGGCTGTGGGAATCCTACCTGGCGCAGTTTTGTATTTAAAGGAATTACTGCTGGATCAGCTTGCCGAACAGACAACGATTACCCTAGATGATGGCTGGTTGTGGCAGGTGCCCCGCTCACAACTGAGTGAGCTTGTGCGACAGTATCCTGAAATTGCTCAGTTGGTTTCCCAGCAGTTGGCGGAAGCTTTGCAGGAAGCGGAAGCCACTTTAACGTTTGAGCGGGAACGGGAACGGACTCTGCGGCCCTATTTGATGCCCAAAGTGCGGCGGGGCATTGTGGGTTCAAGTCGCTATGCCGCGCGGTTGCGGCAGGATATTCGCAAAGCAACGGACGATCGTCAGCCAGTGTTGATCTTTGGGGAGCCTGGTCTGAATAAGGACAACATTGCGGCGTTGATTCACTTTGGGTCTGCCGATCGTCATGAGCCGTTAGTGAAGCTGAATTGCAACACATTGCAGGCCAATGGGGCGGACTTATTTGGTCGGGGCAATCGATCGGGCATTCTAGATTGGATCGGTCGGGGCACGCTGATGTTAAACAATTTGGAGGACTTGCCTCAAAATCTTGAAGAAAAATTAATTGATTTATTGGAAACAGGCCAGTATGTAGCTGTTCCCCGAGATCGCGAGTCCACGGGGAATTCCGGAGTCAACCCTAGTTCTGGGTCTGGATCATCTACCAATATCAAGTTTTCGGAAGCTCGCATTATTATGACTTCCGAAAAGATTGTGCCTCAAATAGAAAAATGTCAGCAGGTTCGCCATTCGATTAAGGTGCCACCGTTGCGGGTGCGGAAGGCGGATATTGCGGCGCAGGTGGAATATTACCTAAGTTTGATCTGTCGATCGAGGGGGATTGCGAAACCTAAAGTCACGCCAGAAGCCTTACGTCGATTACAAAGCTATGACTTTCCAGGAAATTTAACGGAACTGGAAAACTTGGTTAATCGGGCGTTATTACAAGCCGATGGGGCGGCTGAGCTAACGGAAGCCGTGTTTTGGCCTGCGAGTAGTAAAGCCAATCGCTTTCGGGTGAATTTGTTAAATCTTTATCCCCAATTGCGACATTTTTTACGAAGTGATTGGTATCCCGATCGAATTAATTATGGATTCACGTTAGCGGCCTTTGCAGTCATCGTAGGAGTATTGTGCCTGGGGCCACAAAGTCGCGATCGAAATTTTGCACTAAATTTATTTTGGGATTGGTGGTGGCTCGGAAGTTGCTTAATTTTTCCATTTTTAGGCCGGATTTGGTGCTCGGTTTGCCCATTTATGATCTACGGCGAACTGGTCCAAAAACTATCGTTGCAGTGGTGGCCCCGATCACTCAAACCATGGCCTAGACAACAGGCAGAGGCGGTGGGTGGGTGGTTTTTGTTTGGCCTCTTTGTCTTGATTTTGCTGTGGGAAGAGTTGTGGAATTTGGAAGATACGGCCTATTTATCTGCTTGTTTACTGTTACTCATTACGGCGGGGGCTGTGATTTTTTCGCTACTGTTTGAGCGGCGATTTTGGTGTCGCTATTTGTGTCCGATCGGGGGAATGAATGGGTTATTTGCCAAGCTGTCGATGGTGGAACTGCGGGCAAAACAGGGAATTTGCTCAGCCTCCTGCACAACCTATCAATGTTATAAAGGGGGGCCACAAAAGGGTGAAGGTCAGGAAACGGGTGGCTGTCCCATTTATTCCCATCCTGCGCAATTGCAGGATAACAAGGATTGTGTATTGTGCATGACTTGTTTGAAAGCCTGTCCCCATCGATCGGTGGAATTGAATTTGCGACCACCGGGGATTGAGCTATGGACGACCCATGAGCCTAGTTATGCGGAAGTTTCGCTATTGTTTTTACTATTTGGGGCCGTATTTTTACATCGACTGCCGGAACTGCAACTGCGTTTACGGTTAGATTTTCATTTAGAACAATTCGGGTTTCATATCTGGGCTGCAATCATGGCATTAAGTTTACCGATCGCGATTGCGGTTATCTTCCATTCTGTGCAGAAATTGATTAATCCGGTGGGTAAAACACGGCGATTTTTGTATGTAGCCTATGGCTATCTACCCTTGGTATTGGGTGGAACGATGGCGCACTACCTTAAGTTGGGGTTGGAGGAAGCAGGCCAAATTTTACCCGTTGCGTTTTCGACCTTTGGCTTGGCGACGGTGGGAGTACCTGGATTTTCGGCCCATCCGGCAGTGATTGCCTTTTTGCAAGGTGGAACACTGCTGGCTGCCTTGGTTTGCAGCGTGATTTTGACGCAGAAAGTCGCTAAACAGCCCATCCTCAAGCTGTGGCCGCAGCATGGAGCCGCGTTTGTTCTCATGGTGCTGATGTGGAGTGTCATTGTGGGATGGTAATGGGGTTCCCCGTGGGATGGTAATGGGGTTCCCCGATCGCGCCCACGATCGGGCTCCGTCATGGCTGAAATTTGTAAGAATATTTTTAACTTCGAAATTCTGGATTGGCTGTATCCTATTATGTCCTATCCGATAATTCTGATATGGATTATGAAGCCCAAACCCATTCCCGATCGTCCTTCTGTGTATGTATTTTTGGACGTAGAAAATATTCCTGCCCATAACCATGCTTACTGGATTCGACTGTTGGCAAAGCAATATGGGGAGGTTAATTCAGCCCGCCTGCGGGCCTATGCGGTCAATTGGCGAGTGCGTAAAAAATCTAAAGTAATGCTGGAAGAGACTGGCTTTTCGACGGTGAGAGTTTCGCCGGGACACAATGCTGTGGATAACAAGATTTTCCGGGATTGTTTAATTATGTCGAAAATTCGGCAGACACTGTTGCCCGAGGTCTATATTTTATCAACGGGAGATAGTGATTTTGTTCCAGTCGTTGATGTGTTGCATGAACGAAATCACTATGTTGTTTGCTTAACCAGTAAACATCGCCAAGCCAGCCAAGAATTAATTCAGATTGTTGATGAACACTATGGTTTAGAAGATCTCCCCCAATTGCTAGCCGAAGTGCATAAAAATCACAAGGTCATCACAGTTGCAAAATCCCCATCCCCATCCCCATCCGTTGCGGCCAGTGATGACCCGTCGCTTTTATATCAATAGGTCTGCTAATCCATCTGTCAATCCATCTGTGCGGTCTATACCTCTACTTGGGAGGTGGATACGGCAGCAGAGTCATGGGCGATCGCCAACGGAGGCTGATAGGCCGTTGATGTTTCCACTGGACGCAGTACATCGACTTCCACGCCGTTCACCACTGCCCCTAGCAAGGTCAGATTTTCCGATTCATTGAGCTGTTCGATCGCTTCTGTTAACAGGCTTTGTTGCGTAATACCTGGCCGAGTGACCAAAATGAGTCCATCGGTATAAGGTTCCAACAATAGTGCATCATTACATTGACTGAGGGGAGGGGTGTCTAGGACAACAAAATCAAATCGCCCTTGGGCATCTTCCAATAAGCGATGAATTTCGTTGGATTCCAAAATCGAAGCGGCCTGTGATTGTACTCCCACACCGGGGATGATGTAGAGATTCTCCACCTCGGGCACGAGTTGAATGCAATCACTGATGTGACTGTAATAGCGTAACGGTTCCCGCAATCGATCCGTTGGTAAACTGATGCCTAATTCCTGGCTACGGGAGGTCGATCGTAAATCTGCTTCAATCAATAGCGTTCGCTTGCCCGATCGAGCCGCTGCGATCGCCAAATTATAAGCCACAGTGGTTTTGCCTTCCTGGGCGATCGGACTACTAATCAGGAGCATTTTGGGTAACGTCCCTTCGGCCAATCGGAGGGTGCTACGGAGGCGCTCATAGGCATCACTGTAGGGCGAATCGGCTTTGAGTAACAGCGGTGAACCATTGCTATTTTCCCAACTGGGAATCCAAGGCACCATCCCTAACAACGGCACATCTTGTTGCCGAAGGGTATCCCGCAAATCCTCGGGGGTATAAACCGTGCCCTCCATCATATCCAGCAGGAAAATCACCCCTGCCCCCAAAATTAAGCCCACCACGCCCCCGACCAGAATCATCAACGGTGCATTTTTAGGTGGTTTAGGTTCGATCGGGATGGTTGATAACTGAGCAACACTTAAGCTACTAACGGTTTCGGCTTCGGCGGTTTTAGCGTCAATCAACTTGGCCTGCATTTGATCATGCAATGCCTTTTTGAGCTTGAACTGATCTTCTAGGCGGGTTCTTGCCAGTTGTTTGTTCGGCAAATTTTGCAACTGGAGGCGCAGATCTTGGCGCGATCGGCTGAGCAGTTGTAACTGGCGGACAATGCCTTCCCGTTGTGTGGTTAAAGCCACCAGTTGATTCGCCATTTCCTGGCGTTTGGGATCGAGGCTACTGTCTTGGCGGACATTAGCCTGGAAGGGGGCAGCTACCCCATCCCCCCCCATCACCTCGCGGGCCCGCTGCTGGAGCTGCTCATCTAATGCCGTTTTTTGCTGGGTCAGTTCCACCATGCGGGGGTGGGCTGGGGTCAAGTCTTTGCCCGCGATCGCCAATTGTGATTCGATCTGATAAATTTGGGCCCGCAGATTGGCAATGATTGGATCAGCACTGAGCGCTGAAGACACATAGGCTTGATTGGGGTCTAACCCCAATTTGCTTTGCAAACTAGCCACTTCGGCATTGATCCGTTCCAGTTCCAAGCCCAACACGCGCTGTTGGGTATCACTTTGGGAAATGGCTCCGCTCAAGCTGCCATTTTGCGCTGCGATCAGGGCTGGGCCTTCGGTGCGATCGTACAGTTCCAACTGCTGTTCTGCGGCATTCAGTTCTGCCTTGGCCTGGGGAATGCGTTGATTTAAAGACTCAATAATAGCTTTTAAGCGGGCGGAATTATTGGCTTGGCTCTGCTGCACAATTTGCTCTGCCAAACTTTGTATCACCTGCTTGGCCCGATTTTCATTGACATCCCGATAGACTAACTGAACCTGATTATTTCCCCCAGAGGGTGCTGCTTTTTTATCCTTAGTAGACTCTCCTGCAGCAAGGGTCACTTTCAAATTCTTGAGAATTTTTTGGCTATTTAAGCCGACTTTTTGGGCCACGCCGTTCAACATGGCTTCCGTGACGAGGGAATCGGCAGTAAAGGTTTCGATCGGTTGGCGTACCTCCGTTCCCGTGGCAGAAAATGCCGTTGTAGGCCGATTTGCCACCAAAGTCGCTTCCACCGTGTAGGTTGGTGGGGGATCGGGTTGCGAGACCACTAAACTGGCTCCCGTTACCCCCAGGGCTAAGCCCATAGGTAGCAACCATTTATAGCGATTGACAGCGAGGAAGTAGCGTTTAACGATCGGGGAAGCCATGGGGGATGGGGGAAATCGAGTTTACACAAAGAAGCTTCTGGGTCAGATTCTGGGTCAGAATTACTCCTGCCCCGAGGGTCGAAACAGATTGGTTGCGCTACTGCCCAATTCACGGAAAAACAAGAGGAATCCTAATACATCCCGAAAGGGCTGGGTGAACACATTTAAGGCATAGGTGATTTTGCCCACTAAGTTGCGCCCAATCACAATCACATCATTATCCTGGAGGGCAATATTTTGTGTTGTGTCGCCCATAATGGCCTTTTTGCCATCCAGTTGGAAGGTAATGGCCTTTTGCTGGACGCCATCAAAGCGCACCACTGCAATTTTGCGCAGATTGGCGGCATCTGGATTGAGGCCCACCTTGGCTAGGGCATCGACAAACTTGCTGCCGTTGGGCACAATTACTTCTCCTAGGCCCCCTCGGGCATAGCTGAGGACGCGAATCGTCAGTTGGGGTTTAACCAAGGTCGATCGGGCCACAATGCTGCGATCGTACTCCTGCAATTTATCCGGTTGCAACTTTGCGACCATAATCACATCGCCATCCTGCAAGCGGGCATCGGGCAACGATGTTCCCATTTTTAATGGGGTGAATAAATCTAACGTTTCCTCGATCGTGTTGCCATTGGGCAGGGCTCGTCGAACTTTGACCTCCCGCAGATCGGCTTGATCCGTGGTGCCCCCTGCTGCGAGGAGAACGGAGGAGACTCGCTGGGGCTGATTGCCAAGGGGATACAACCCCGGTCGTACCACTTCCCCTGTCACGGTCACTTGTACAGTCCGTTGATTGGCGAGCGAGAGGAGGACGATCGGATTAATAATGTACCGACTCACGGCTTGCTGCACCCTTGCCTGGGCTTCATCGATCGTCAGTCCTTGCAGTTCAATTTTGCCCAATACTGGGTGGGTTATTTTGCCTTCGGGATCAATCGCGGCTTGGAAGCTAAAGTCCTGAAACCGTTGCACAAAGACCGACACCACATCCCCAGCACCCAACCGATATTGGCCAAAGGTCGGCATGGGAATGGATTCTGTTGCGTTGGGAATCCCCGTTTCAGCCGTTCCCTGGGGGAGGCTCAGTGCATCCGCCGGGGGCAGTTCGCCGCGATCGCGCAGTTGTTGCCGTGCTTGTTCGACCAGTTCCAGGGCGGTTGGTCGGCGATCGGGTTCCAGGGTCGGCGGGGGCGGTGTTTGAGCGAAACTTGGGCGAATCCAGGCGCTCCCAGCCAAGATCCCTAAGGAAATTTGCAAGGTGGTATGGAAACTGGCGATCGAGAGGGCAGTCCACCGAACAGAGCGCCGAATTGGAAAGGGGGTGACAACCATGGGTTTCAAAGGACAGCATGGGTTTCAAAGGACAGGCGTTCAACAGCGCTGGTCTTGGCCAGGGAAGTGGGATTTGGCTGGGTTGGAGAGTAGGTGGGTCAAGGTGACTTATAGCACAGGAATCGCGGGAGATTCCAGAGAAAATTTTGGGCCGAAAATTTTGGGCCTAAGCGGCAGATTTAAACACGGTTTCCAGGAGAGCACTCTGTATAGTCTTCCCGAAGCTATCAATGCGATCGCGATAGTTGCCTAAATCATCCAACGGTTCAATTTCCAATAAGGCTGAAACCGCGACCCAGGGTTGGCGTTGGCGGTGCAGTTGAGCTAAGCGATCGGCCATAAACCAATGGCTAGGGACGGGCGATCCTCCCGTCGGCCATGCGTACCACTGCAATACCGCATAGGTTTGCTGCCGATTCCAAGCTCGAAACAGTTGGGCTGTGACGGTGACGGGTTGGGAATTAGCAGGGGAATTGGTTGGTGATACTGTAAACGTAAGGGATTGTTGGGAATCGGTGTCCCATTGTTGAATCCCATTCAGATCCATCCATTCCACCTGAGGTTGATCCTTGGGGCCATTTTGCGTAAATAGGAACACAATGGCTGTGTTCTGCTGGCTATCTTGGCTTTCTTGCACAGACCAAATGTGATCACCGAGGGTCAGGGTTCGCTGTTTCGTCATTTGCCAACCGGGTAGAGGTAATCCATGCTGCCGTAGATGCTTCAGGTTTTGCAGAACCGTAACCGGTGGCGGAGATTGCCAGAACCAACTGCCTTTGAGATAGCCCGGTATTGCCCCGACCAGAAGGAGGACAAGCAATAGGGCTAAGAGGCCCCATCGTAGGATCGGGAGGAACAATCGCCGATGGGCGGGAAGGGAAATCGACATTTTCATGTTGCTAGGGCGGCCCAAGAATCTAGAACAAAGTCTAGACCCTAGACTGCCCAAAATGCTGCCTCAAACTGCGTTGATGGAGATCAAGATTCCTGGATCATCGTTTTCGGCAATTGGTGAACTGGAATCTCAACCACAAACTTAGTGCCTCTTCCGGGCGTTGAACTACACCAAAGTTGCCCATGATGGGTTTCTGCAATAATTTGATAACTGATAGAGAGTCCTAAACCTGTTCCTTTGCCGATGGATTTCGTTGTCCAAAAGGGATCAAAAATGCGCGATCGCACGTCTTCTGTAATACCTAAACCGTTGTCCACGATTTCAATCTGTACGTGGTTTTCTTCGGTGAGGCGGGTAGCAATCCAAATCCGTCGCAATTGAGGTTTACCCTCCTCGGAGATCGGGTGGGCCATGGGTTCTTCCAATGCATCGATCGCATTGGCCAGTAAGTTCATAAACACTTGATTGATTTGACTGGGATAGCATTCAACCAACGGCAAATTACCGTAATGCTTGACGACTTCAATGTCTGGACGATGATGCTTCCCAATCAAGCGGTGCTTTAAAATGAGAAGCGTATTCTCTAGTCCCTCATGGATATCAACTACTTTAAAATCTGCTTCATCCAACCGAGAAAAGTTGCGCAGGGATAAAATAATTTGCCGAATCCGATCGGTTCCGACATTCATTGACCTGAGAAGATTCATCAGATCTTCTTGGAGAAAGGTGAAATGGATTTCATCCAGCAGGATTTGTAGCGTTTGGGGTGGGTTCGGGTAATGGAGTTGATAGGCTTGAATCACTTGAAGTAAATCTTGAACATAGCGTTCAATGTAAACTAAGTTGCCATGAATGAAATTGACAGGATTGTTGATTTCATGGGCAATACCCGCCACCATTTGCCCCAAGGCTGACATTTTCTCACTCTGGAACATTTGCAGTTGGGTTTGTTGCAACTGAGTGAGAGTTTGCTGTAATGTTGCGTTCTTGAGATAGAGTTCTTCGGTTCTTTCCTGTACCCGAACTTCTAACTTCTCATTCGTTTCAGCAAGTTCAGCAAAGGCTCCCCGCAATTTCGCTTCTGCCTGGGCCCGTTCGGCGATCGTGGCGGTCAGAACCAAAATGGTGAGGGTAATGACGCCAACAAAGGATTGCAATTGCATCAAAGAGTAATTTAGATCTGCACTTGCAAAGCCCCCTTTCCCATTGACGGTGGCAATGACTGCGATCGCGGCCACTACCCCCGTTAGCAGCGTGGCTCCGGGTTGCCCGAAGCGAAATGCGGCCCAAATCAGCAGAGGAATCAGCATGAACTCTAGGTGGTGGCCTTTGTCAAACGCCACTCCCCCAATGATGGTAATCAACCCTAATAAAAACGCAGGCTCTAGGGTGTTCCAAAGTTCGCGCCAAGGTTTTTGGGTTAAAAGCGGATGGGGGTGGGTTGTCCCTGCCAACGCCTCTGAACGCAAGGGGGGAAACAGCCATTGCCGCAGTTGCCGGATAGGATGCTGACTCCCCTGAAGGAAATGTTTCCAGGAAAGTATAACTGGCGTCACGATCCAAATCCCTGAGACATTGGAGATCCACCAGGTTAACCAGACTGTGCCATAGGCAGGCCAAGGAAGTTTGCTATTTAGGGTTAAACAGGTCACTCCAACGGTGGCATTAATGGCTGGCCCAACCATTCCTGTAAAGAACAGAAATCGAAAGACATCGGTAACCCGCTCTAGGGGGTAGCGACCCTTGGTGGATTTCCGCAGTAGCCAGACTCCCAATAGGGTGCCTGCCGTTGTCCCGATCGCAATGCCAAGAACGGGCAAAGTGGAAATCAATAACGCGGGGAGACTTGTTGCATCACGAAAGGCCCAGAAATTGGCGAGGAATGAACCTAGCCCCACGCCGTAGCCTAACCAATTGCCAAATAAAAGGATGGCTCCGACGGCAAGACCATCGGGCGGCCATACCGGCGTAACATCTTGAGGTGTGGAGGCCAAGTAGCGAGACAGTTCTGCGGTTGCGTAATAGGCGATCGCTAACGCAAAAATGGAGTTCAGTTTAATCAGAGCACGGGGGAACACAGGAAATCTAAGTTGGCGCATTGCTGGAGCATCGGATCGCACAGCAGGGATTTTTACCCATGCCAGTTCACCCATTAGCATGCCCCGTTCGGTCGCAGAGTACAATACCCCCGGAGATACCCCCGGAGATACCCCCCGGAGTAGAACATAGGGTTCAGCAAAGGACTTAACGTTCCCCTTGTTGAAGGGGCATTCGATCGCACTACACAGGTTATGCTCTGGATTGTCACACCAACTGTCACACCTATAAAATTGTCACACTAAACTGTCACATTTGGGATGCTTGCTCCTCGATCGGGTGGGCTGATCTTCATTATTCCATCTGAGTTTCAGCATTTCAGGACAAAATGAGTCTGAGCCACCTGACAAACTGACCTAAGTTTCGGGGAATCCCCCCTTTACCGTCCGAAGGTACAGGTGTGCGCTACCGAGAGAAACATCCTATGAACACCCACTTTGCTTCTGCTGCTGAACAACCTTCTGGTCTGGCTTCTGACACTCCCCAAAAACGCAATCCTCAACTGGATGACCTGAACCAGCGTGATATCCAAAAGCTTGCTCAAATCTTAGTGTCTGAACTGACCACAGAACTCAACCTGAAACCGACGGAATCAGTTCAAGTGATCGCTCAACGGATTGCCGTTGAGGTCGAGCGGATTTGTAGCAAGAGCGATCGTATTCAAACCTCCGGCCAAGTCGGTTCTTGGCGGTTGACCCTGGCTCGTTATCGGTTGCAAAAGTGCATCCACTTCTATCAACTGGGTTCCCGCCGGGGTCGGGTTGATTTGCACAGTACCCTGAGCACCATGGTTTACCGCCCGATCTCCCCGGCCCATCTGCAACTCAGCTTCCAAGCTCGCTACAACCTGATCGAAGATTTTCTGCAAGGGTTTTACACTGAGTCGCTGCGGGCTTTCCGTCGAGAAAATGTATTGGCGGAAACCTACCAACCCAAAACAAAGCTACAACTGGCGGAATACATGGCGTTTACCGAACAGTACGCCAAGCGTCGGATCACCCTGCCGGGATGCCAAAGCCAACAGTTAGTGATTTTGCGGGCACAACGCTTTGCCAATCGCCAACCCCAGGAAATTACAGTCGATATTGAAACGGCAATGGAATCGGCAAAGGATTCGGAATCGGATGCTTATGGGCGGTCTCCAGTGTTGCAGATGATCCGCGAACAAATGGTGTCTGAGAAGCAAGACAATGGTGAGGATTCTCTGCGCGATCGGGTGGTGACGGAACTGATTCAGTATTTGGAATCTCAAGATCAGCAAGATTGCATTAACTACCTGACCTTGAAGTTGCAAGATCTATCCGTACCGGAAATCGATGAAATTCTGGGCCTGACCGCACGGCAACGGGACTACCTGCAACAGCGTTTTAAGTACCACGTTGAAAAGTTTGCCATTTCCCACAATTGGCAGTTGGTGCATGAGTGGTTAGGGGCCGATCTCGATCGGAATCTCGGCCTCTCACCCCAGCTCTGGCAGCAATTCCGGGCCAACCTCACCCCCGAGCAACAGCAACTCTTAGACTTCAAACAAACGGGTACAGAAGATAAGGTGATTGCTAAATCCCTGAAATGCACGGAAAAACAGGTTCAGAAGCGCTGGGCAAAACTGCTGGAAGCTGCTTGGGAAGCTCGGAACCAACAAGTTAAATAAAGTCCTGGTTTCTATTTCATCCTAGTTTCATCTTATCGGTAGCACGTGGGCAGATCTCCGGATCTGCCTTTTTCATGGCGTAAAGTGGTCGTAACGTAAAACTGTCTTTGCTCAAAGTAGTTTAAATTAAAGTGGTTTTAGTTTCGAGACATCATGATTTCCGATTCCTGGCTCCAACTTCTCACCCAAAATCGCGCGATCGCCGTGATTCGTACTCCGCACTATGATCTTGGCTGGCAGATGGCGAATGCAGTAGCCAAGGGGGGAATGCGGTTGATTGAAGTGACGTGGGATAGCGATCGAGCGCCGGAGTTAATTGCACGATTACGCGAAGCTTACCCGGATTGTGTGATTGGAACGGGAACCGTGCTGACCGTTGAGGCGTTGGATAAAGCCCTCGCTGCCGGGACACAGTTTGCCTTTTCGCCCTTTGCCAACCCGGAGATGATCGCTTTTGCCAATTCCCAGGGAATTCCCCTCGTGCCTGGAGCCCTAACGCCGACGGAAATCCTACAAGCATGGCAAGCAGGGGCAAAAACTATTAAGGTGTTTCCCGTCAGTGCCCTCGGCGGGGCAAATTATATTCAAAGCCTGCAAGATCCCCTCAAAGGAATTCCCCTCATTCCCACTGGGGGCGTCACAATGAGTAATGCTAAATCGATGCTGAAGGCTGGGGCGATCGCGGTCGGACTATCCGGTAGTTTATTCCCCAAGAAAGCGATCGAAACTGGGGATTGGGAGATCGTGCAAATGGTGGCCCGCCGTTTAGTTAAATTGCTGACTTAGGTTGTTCAACTGCGCTGATTTGAGTGGTGATCGAACGGGCAATTTATCAAGTTCCCAACCCATAATCACAATAACAATCGCGGTGATGTTAACCAAAATATTGTACTTTTGCCAACCAAGTTGCCCGTTGTAGGTAATTCCAGTCCGATCGTGCCTGCTTTTTTCAACACGAAGCGGTTAACGATATCTCCAAAAATCAAGCGTTCAGCTGCTTGGCTCAGATCTGGTTCATGGCCCACGATCGCGATCGGTTTCGCCACAGCTTGCCAAGCCTGCAAGACTTCTAGCCAAGCGGCAAAACTCCCCTCTGGTGCTAAGCAGTTCAGCACTTCTAAATCAGTCCCAATCCCCTCTTCCTGCAAAATTTTTGCCGTTTGATGGGCTCGGAGGTAGGGACTGGTGAAGAGACGATCGACCTGAACCCCAACTTCCCGCAGGCGTCGAGCCACTTTCCGCGTTTTTTGGACGCCTTCTGAGGTTAGTGGACGCAGTGCATCATCGGCATAGTCTCCAAACTGGCCAGCTAGCCCGTGGCGAATTAGATACAGCGAAAATGTAGACATAATGTAGGTATCAGTTATGTAGGTATCAGTTATGTAGGCATCAGTCAATGCGATTGCTACAGAGAGCTTGGGCTGAAGTTCGATCGAGAATTGCGGTGCACTCAAACAAGAATTCGGTGCGCTCAAACTACCAGGATCGTCACTCACCCTAGGGAAAAGCGCATAAATAAAATCCCAATTGGGTAGGGGTAGGAGAGTAAAAGGGTAGGAGGGTAGGGGAATGAAGAAGGGATATTATTTCTTTGCAAATCCCCTACCTCTAGGAAGTCCTCGTTCCTGGCATCCATGTAGCGACTTAAGACAAGTTCAACCCCTTGGGATAGTTTTGTTCTGGATTAATTAACCGCAGCAACTTTTGTTTGACCTGGGCATCGTAAATGCGCCACTTCATTTGGGCGTATTCACTATTTTCCGCAAAGCCCGATAGAAAACCGATCGGAATTTCAAAGCCCCCCGCCTGAGATCGACCTCCCCCAAAAAAGCGCCCATTGGAATCATGGCCAAAGGCTTCCTTGAGGAATTCGTCGGGATCGAGGGTGATTTTATTCGTCCGCAGTGAACCCACTACCATTTCCACTTCGTCATCTTCGTCATGGACAATGCCGTAGACCACTGCTGTATGCACGTTATCCTCCGTGACTAGAAAGTCTGCGGCCTGGGGAATGGCATCCCGATCGTCATAGCGCAGATAACCCACCCCCGCAATGGAGAAGTTGTTCTGAACGCAGCGATTTTTCAACGATCGCTCAATCACATCCATTACCGGGCGCGATCGCGAAGATTGCAACACTGCATTTAACAACTGCGCATCATAGAATTTACTCAAGTAAGCTGCTGCTAGGAAATCTTCCTCCTGAGCTTGCATGAGGCGATTGGTATCCGATCGTAAACCATGCATCAGCGCCGTTGCACATTTGACATGTTCGGCAATGTTGCTATCCAGCTTCAGCAATCCCGCTTGGAGGTACTGGGTCAAAATCGTCGCTGTGGCTCGCGTGTGGGTGCGAATGTCCACGTATTCCGCCCGTAGATCTTCCTGCAAGCTGTGGTGATCAATGATCGCAATGATGGGAATGGTAGACTCCCGCAGCACGGACATCAACTGACTGGTAGTGCCTTGGTTATCAATCAGCACACAGCCGGAATACAGGGACAGATCCTTCGTCCGCATTGCTTGAACTGTCCAACGCTGCAACGGAATTCCGGTCAGTTTTACCAACGCAATATTTTCTTGGTGGCTCAGGGTTCCGGCGTAGACAATTTCGCAGTGAATCTCATATTTTTGGGCGATCAACCGATAGGTCCAAGCCGACGACAGCGCATCGGGATCGGGAAAGTCCTGCAAAATAATAATTTGGCGTTCTCCCCGGTGCCGATCGAGCACTTGACGAAACTGGTCAATTTTCTGGTCGTTTTCCGGCAATCGGCTGGTATCGTAGGCCGATCGTCCGCGTATGTCCGCTCCGTAGCCACTACCATTTGTCAGTTGACTAATCGGGTCAGGGATAACTATTTCCATGGTTGGGAACCCATTACGTGAAGAGAGAGGATCGGATTCGCCACTAGCTGAAGTCTTCTTCGCTGCGGTTTTCTTAGAGGAATCACTTGAGTCAGGTTGCATAGGAGAAAAAATCAGGGAATGAAGCCGAATCCTCAGAATGAGTGAGTCGTTAGATTCAGTTGAGGGTTGCAAGGTCGGTGTAGCCAGTAGAGCATCCCCAGAAGGGCAGGACAGGCGCAGAAAGCGGAGCGAAAGTTTACATTGGCTTAATATCCTTGACGTCTAATCACAGGTGTCTAATCGCGGTTATGCCCAGGAGATGAGATTATCCTTATAGATCTTCGCAAAAAACTTCAGAAAACAACATAGAGCAACCGTAGAAAACCCACAATCTTCTAATTTTAAGATTAAGAATTTCTTAATTTTAAGGATCAACCAGAAGTAATAACGCAACTGGCACTTTGGGTAGAACTGATGCTAGAAACTGAAGGGCGCACCTGGAGGCCGCAACTGGGACCTGGGTCGCAACTGGCAAGTGGGTCGCAAGTGGGTCGCAACTGGCTGCATTGCACCTATCGTCCACCGATCGCTTAAGGTGGATTTGTTCTATTGGTTGCTTGAATAGGGGAATCCCATGGTTGGATTGGGCAAGACTGAAGCTTTAACTGGATTTTCAATCATCTACTCCTACCCGAAGACTGCTATGGCGCGGGTATCCCTAGGATGGTTTATCTCTCTGATCTTGGCAGGAGGCATCTCGGCACCTGCCTTACGTGCAGAGACTACTTCTGTTGTAGCATCGGGAGTGGCTCCTGGGGACAACTTAGTGGTGGAGGGAATTCCACCCATTCCCACCCAACTCGTCGATCGGGTGAATCGCTACACGAACGCCCGATCGGCCAGTTTAGCCAGTTGGCACCCCACCCGTCGGGAAATGTTGATCTCTACCCGCTTTGCCGATGTGGCTCAGGTGCATTGGCTGCGATCGCCCTTGGGGATGCGCAAGCAGCTGACCTTTTTCCCAGAACGCGTGGCTGGATCCACCTTTCAACCGACCCAAGGGAACTATTTCGTCTTCAGTAAGGACATAGGCGGCAACGAGTTTAATCAAAACTACCGCTACGACTGGGCTACGGGGGAAGTTACGCTCTTGACCGATGGCAAATCTCGGAACAGTCGAGGAATTTGGAACCGCAACGGCGATCGCATGATCTACACCTCCACCCGTCGCACCGGACAGGACAACGATTTCTACATCATCAATCCCAGTCAGCCCAACAGCGATCGACTCCTGACCCAAGTGCAGGGCGGTGGCTGGGGGCCCTTGGATTGGTCGCCGGATGGTCGCACGATCGTTGCGATCGAATACATTTCCGCCAACGAAAGCCACCTCTGGACGATCGACACTCAAACCGGTCAGAAAACGCGCCTCACCCCTCCCACCTCCGAAAAAGTTGCCTACAGAGATGCTGTGTTTACCCCAGACGGCAAAGGACTCTACATCGTCACCGACAAAGATTCAGAATTTGCTCGACTGGCCAAAGTGGATTTAGCTTCCTTCCAAATGACCTATCTCACGAGTCAGATTCCCTGGGATGTGGACGCGATCGCTCTCTCAGACAACGGCCAGCACCTTGCCTTTGTTACAAACGAAGATGGTTTGAATGTGTTGCACGTCCTCGATACTGTGACAGGGCAAGAGCGTACTCTGCCAAAATTGCCCGTTGGCCTGATTTTCGGGATCAGTTGGCATCGCAATAATCGAGATCTCGGTCTCACCATGATGTCAGCTAAATCCACCGCCGATGTCTATTCCCTCGATATCCAAACTAACCGAATTACCCGCTGGACAGAAAGCGAAACTGGATTGGATACCAGCCAATTTTCTGAGGCGGAACTGGTGCGCTGGAAAAGTTTTGATAGCAAAACAATTTCAGGATTTCTCTATCGCCCCCCGGCCAGCAAGTTTCCCGGTAAGCGCCCAGTCATTATCGACATCCACGGTGGCCCAGAAGCCCAAGCCCAACCCTACTTTTTAGGCCGGATGAATTACTACCTGAACGAGTTGGGAGTGGCGATCCTGTTTCCCAATGTGCGGGGTTCTGCGGGCTATGGCAAGACCTTTCTAACCTTGGATAACGGCTATAAACGGGAAGATTCCGTCAAAGACATCGGCGCATTACTGGACTGGATTAAGCAACAGCCCGATTTGGATCCCGATCGAATTCTCGTGACCGGTGGCAGCTATGGCGGTTACATGTCCCTAGCCGTGGCAACCAAATATAGCGATCGCATTCGGGCGGCGATCGACATTGTGGGCATTTCCAACTTTGTTACTTTTTTAGAAAAAACGGAAGGCTATCGGCGGGATCTGCGACGGGTGGAATATGGGGATGAGCGCGATCCTAAAATGCGGGCTTTTTTAAACCAGATTTCGCCGCTGACCAATGCCAGCAAAATTAAGGTGCCGCTGTTTGTTGTCCATGGCAAAAACGATCCACGGGTACCGCTCAACGAAGCCGAGCAAATTGTAAAAACCGTTCGGAATAATGGCGTGCCTGTTTGGTACCTGATGGCGAAGGATGAAGGCCATGGTTTTAGTAAAAAGAAAAATGTTGATTATCAGTTCTATGCCACGGTGATGTTTATTCAGGAGTATTTGTTGAAGTAGGCGAGTGGCAGGGTGCGAGGGTGGGGAGTGGCAGGGTGGCAGGGGGGTTGGCAATTAAGTTTGCTAATCGAACTCATCATGCAAATCGTTGCCTCGTCGATCCCGCTTTGCTAGACAATAGGGAGTGCTGGCTAAGTGCTGACTAAGTGTTCGATCGCTGGTCTACATTCAATTGTTGATTGCGATCGTCCCCATCCCTAACTCCACCATTTTGGTTTGCATCCATGAGAAAGCTAATCCGAGGGTTTCAAGAGTTCCAATCGAACTATTTTGAAGAAAAGCGTGACCTGTTCGAACAACTCGCCCACGGGCAGCATCCACGGGTTCTGTTCATCACCTGCTCGGACTCTCGGATTGCACCCAATATCATGCTCAATACGGATCCGGGTGAGTTATTTGTGATCCGGAATGCGGGCAATCTGATGCCTCCCTTTGGGGCGGCGAATGGCGGTGAAGGGGCTTCTTTGGAATATGCGATTCACGCCCTGAATATTGACCAAATTATTGTCTGTGGCCACAACCACTGTGGGGCTATGAAGGGTCTACTCAAGCTCAACCAGCTTCAGGAAGAGATGCCCCTAGTCTATGATTGGCTGAAACATGCTGAAGCGACGCGACGCCTGCTGAAGGAAAATTACAGTCAGTATGAGGGCGAGGAACTGCTGGATATCGCCGTGGCAGAAAACGTGCTGACGCAGATCGAGAATTTGAAAACCTATCCCGTCGTACGATCGCGGCTGCATCAAGGTAAGTTGCAGATCTACGGTTGGATCTACGAGATCGAGTCCGGTGAAATTTTGGCCTACGATCCCGATACGAACGAGTTCAAAGCGCCCCAATCGATGTTGTATCCGGAAGACAAGCCCCAGGTGGAAGTGCGTCCTGGGAAGTTTGTCTACACCAGTGCGCCGCCCGTCTCCCCAGAAGCCCAGCATCATGCTGCGACTACTGCACCGTCCAATGGTAAATCCCAGCAGTCCAGCAGCAGCCAGTTGGATAACTATCTCAGTGCACCTTGGTTATTACCTGACCAGGCCGATCGGATTTATCGCGGTTCCGCTAACCACCGATAAGACGCGCTGCGGGAAATAGGGGTGAACTGATCGATCGAGTTGCATAATTTCCCAAAAAGCCTCCTAGCGATCGGTTGTATCAGGTATCTTGTGTCGTCCCCCCTACTATGCAGACTTTCCCTCTCCGTTCCCGATGCGATGAATCTCACTTAGGCGATCAACTAGGCGATCAACTAGGCGATCAACTAGGCGATCAACTAGGCGGTCAACCTAGCCCAAGTTGCATGCCCGGTTCTACACCCGGTTCTATACCCAGTTCCAAGGTTGTAGAAAGCCCCTCAACGGTGGAGAGTTCCGATCGGGAAATTTTTTCCTGGGCCGCTGCAAAAAAAATCGCTGATGATGTGGTCTTTAGCGACAATGGAAGACATATCAGTGATATCGAAATCAAGGTTCTTCAAGGGGCCTGGGAGGGTAAAACCTATAACGAAATGGCCCTAACCTATGGGTACAGCGTTGAGTATTTAAACAAAGATGTGGGGAACAAACTCTGGCGTAAACTCTCCGACAGTTTGGCGGAACCGGTGACGAAGAGAAATTTTAAGGAAGCTTTACATAGAGCTTGGATTGGAACCCAGAACTGCCCGCCAACGGTGCTCTCCTCAGGCGATCGCATGGACGATCGAAGGAACGCTCAGCGGTTGGATGCAATGACTATTTCGTTTCCAGAAGGCGCGATCGCCCTGGAATCCCCGCTGTATCTAGAACGATCCCAGGTGGAGCAACGGTGTTATGATGCGATCGCTCAGCCCGCTGCCCTGCTACGCATCAAAGCCCCCAAGCTGATGGGAAAAACATCTCTCATCCACCGAATTCTGGCTCAGGCGTCTCAGCAGGATTACCAGACGGTGTATCTTGACCTGGGCAGTTGCGATCGCAGGGTTTTAACGCAGTTGGATACGTTTCTGCGCTGGTTTTGTCTAATGGTGGGGCGACAGCTTAATTTAGACAATCGGTTACCAGAATATTGGGATACGGAAATTTTAGGCAGTAATGACAATTGCACCGTGTATTTTGAAGAATATCTACTGCCTCAAATCGCGACTCAGCTCGTTTTAGCGCTAGATAATCTCGATCGATTATTTATCCACACTGAAGTGGTAGAAGATTTTCTCGGTATGTTACGAAGTTGGCACGAAAAGGGGCGCGTTTCTCCCCTCTGGCAGCAATTACGACTGACGATCGCCCATTCTACGGAAGTGTATATTCCCCTCGACATTAACCAATCTCCATTCAATGCAGGGATTCCCATTGAGCTACCGGAATTTCATGGGGAGCAGGTTCAAGCCTTGGCTGATTTGCATGGCTTAGATTGGAATGCTGCTGAATGTGCCCAACTGATGGAAATGGTCGGTGGGCATCCCTATCTAGTGCGGCTGGCGCTATATTATGCCAAAGTTCGATCGCTCTCAGTCACGCAAATTGTCCAATCAGCGTCAACGGAATCCGGTATCTACTGCGATCATTTGCGGCGATATTTGGAAATACTTCAGCAGGTTCCCGATCTTGCCCAAGCGTTAATGCGAGTGGTAAATGTAGCGGAACCCGTTGAACTCGATCCCATGCAAATTTATAAATTGCATAGTATGGGATTAATCCATCGCAGGGATAATCATGTTGTACCTCAGTGCCAGCTCTATCAAAAATATTTTTCTCGGGTCTTGATGTGATTGGTCAGTTTGCCCCATGGGCTGCTCGCTACACCATCTGATTTACAGTTCTACCGATCGGCGGTATTACGTTTGCAATATGACCGATCGGTAATGCGATTACCTACGAACCGCTATTTACGAAATTGCTATTTGCGAATGATGCTAGCCAATGTGCTCGCTAGATTGCCAGGGCCAAGCTCATCCTTTTCAGGATCATCTTTATCCAGGTTAATTTGTTGATTGGAAAGCACTGAAATTACCAGTCCTTCATTGAAGTAGACCCGCAGGTGAGATTGTGCACCATTTTGTGCGCCACTAAAGGAAAGTGTCGTCTTCCAAAGTTCTTCGCGCTTTTGCTGCGATAGAAGCGAGCCATCACTCAACCTAGCGCCAAACAGTGCTAAATCAACACTGGATGCAATCATGCCACCCCCTGGGCCTTTCCAACTGATGTTGTCCCAAGCCGCAGGAACGTTGGCATCATTAATATCATCCTTGGTTTTATACAACGTAGCGCGTTCTGGATGCGGCTGACTGAGGACTTCCAACTGGAGTGTCGGAAGATTTAAGCCCTTGGCCAATTCCCGATCGATCAGCGTGGCAAAGGAGACTTTAGCGGCGCTTTCCATGGTTGCCCCTAAGATTGTATATCCATGGGTGCTGTAACAGCTTTTGGTACCCGGTGAAAACATTAGGGGATCATCCCGGAATAGGGCGGTGGCAGCGGTGGCGGTGGCATACTGGGTCGAGCTAGAGTCCTTCCAGTCAGAGTTATTGGGCACAATGCAATCTTTGCGCTGACTACCGCGATAATGGCGAATTCCTGCTTGGTGTTTGAACAGTTGGCGCACAGTATGGGTGTGATGTTTAGGCAGTGTGGGAACGTACGTCCGGCTAGCTTGATCGAGATCCAGCCGTCCCTGTTCCACCAACCGCATCATTAGTGCTGCGGTAATGGGTTTGCTGACCGAAGCAAGGCGAAAGACGGTACCTGCATGGGCTACCTTTTGTTTGGCGATATCGGCATAACCAAAACCACGGGTATACACCAGTTTGCCGTTCTGCGCGATCGCGACGCTCATCCCAGGAACTTTAAATTTATCTTGATAGGCTTCGATCGCATTGTCGATCGCGTTTTTAGGTGCCCAATTGGCTCGATCGTTGTTCTGCCGCCAGACGCCTGCATAACGGGTTCCTTGAGGGGTGGCATAGGCTTCAAAATCAACTAAGCGATAGCCTTCATCGTTATAGGTTTTCCACCAGTTACCAAATTCATTCGCTGTCAGGTCTCGCCGTGTTTTCCAGCCACGGCCATTATTTTTCACCCAAATCGCAGCATATTGCTGTTGCCCATTACGTTGGTAAGATTCAAAGTCTAAAACTCGATAGCCTTGCTGACTGAGTGTTTTAAACTTATCTGCATAAGTGGTTTCAGACATATCACGATTTTCTAGCCAATCTGTATTGTCTGTGTTTTTCACCCAAATGGCGGCATAGAGGGGTTGATTTCCACTGCCATAGGCATCTAAACTAATCATGCGATAGCCTTGATCGCTATATTGCTTAAACCGTTGACCGAATTCGGCTCCATCCACATTGCGATAGGATACCCAATTTGTTTTTTCGACATTCTCAATCCAAACGCCAGCATAGAAGCGTTTTCCGTTGAGCGTATAGGCTTCCTGATCGATTAATCGATACCCTTTATCGCGATTTTCTTGCCATTTTTGCGAAAATTCATTGTCTGTCAAATCTCGTAAACTAATCCAGCCCCGTTGATCTGTATTTTTTTGCCAAATGGCTGAATAGCTGGCTTTTCCATTGATCTCATCAACTTCTAAATCAACGATGCGATAACCGTCTGCTTTTTTCTGGTTGAAATAGGTATGGAATGCCTGACTGGAATATCCACGAATTGAGGCCCAATCGATGCTGTTGGGATCGTCGATCGAGCTGGCTAGGGCACTGGGGGAAAAGGTTCCTAGGCATAGGAGATAACCTAGGGTAATTGCAGAAGCGATTGTACGTCGTTGCATAGGAATAATCCTTGTAAAATGTAAATAAATCAAGTAATTTTGATTTTCAGATCAAGAAAGCGACCGATCTCAAGAAATCTCAGATTTCCCGATCGTGAAATTGCTAGGAAGACGATCGGGAAACGACTATATTTCAGACTATTCACGGTATCAGACTACTCTAGGTAATAGGTTGAGGGTAGACTGAATATGTAAGTAAGCGATGCAGTAGAGATAGGTGATCGACAGCGATCATTGATCACTAGGTGTAATCGATATCGGGAATCGAGGCATGTCCTTATTTCTGGACTACTACTTCAATGGTTCTAGGATTCATTGAAACAATTCTGACTGCACCATACTTGGCTGGATTTCTGTCTGTTTTAAAGACATAAATTTGCCCTGCTTGATAGTTTGGTTTAGTCGTGGTGGCTTGATCAAACCCGAGTTCATACACGAGACCCAAAATATTCGGGTTGTTTTGCGCGGCATTTGCCAAATCTGTAACGGTCATACTTGATAGCTTAAAATGTGTCTCCTTCAAGGCATTGGCTTTGGTGAGTTGACTCACTTCACTGGTGGCCTTCAAGCCAAAGTACAACATAAAGTCAGCATTATCAGTATTTCCCCAGCTGGTGTTATTCAAAAAATCAATACTATTTACAGCACCAGTCACCGTACTGAAAATACTTTGAACTTTCGTCCAATTGGTATCTGAAATCACGCCTCCAGTCCAAGTAATTCTCCAACCTTTGGCATTGGTAAAATTCTGTGTTGTCACATTAACCACTGGCAAGGATTGATTATTTCCTGGATTTTGCTCAAAATCTGTGAGGGATGCAACTACTTGCCCGGCTATTGGCTGTGCGATAGATGTCGTAGTCGCAATGCTCTGCGCACTGGCCGCATGGGTGAGTCCTCCGATCGTAAGCAGGGTTCCGATCGCGAATAAGGAACGTTGAAATTGAGAAAAGCTAGCCATATTCAGTACTCCTGGTTGTTATTAGTCAATAATTACAGAACACAGTTGGGATGAACTTTGGATGATTGGTGTTGACATCCGGTTTTGTCGTCTGTGTTTGATACCTACCATTATTGAAAACCCTGCAGGAAATGCCTATAGGATCAAATCAGGATTCCAAAGGCGCAAAAACAAGGAGCAACACTAATGGCTGTCCTAGCTGGAAAAGGCAAAATAGGATTAAATCAGGTTGATCGGTCAAGGATCACGATTTCCGCATAGCAAAGTCAGGATAGCAAAGTCAGGTAATTCGCAGCGAACCCTGAACTTTTGAGAGGGTCATAGTATACTCAGAGGCAGCGTTGAGGCCAAATAACAGCGTTGAGGCCAAAAAATATGGCTGAAATTCCCTTCAATCGCAACCGTTACGATCGCCGCTGGGATTTGTATCAAGTGGGTGGCAGTTTGCCCAGTGATGCTCAGTGCTACGTCACGCGCCAAGCGGATCAGGAATTCTATAATCGTTTAAAAGCTAGCCAGTTCTGCTATGTGCTCAATGCTCGACAAATGGGGAAATCCAGTTTGCGAGTTCGGACAATGCAACGGTTACAAGCAGATGGAATAATTTGTGCCTTTATTGATCTAACAGGCATCGGCAAAGAAGACGTGACGCCGGAAAAATGGTATGCCGGAATTGTCAGTTCCCTCGTGAGCAGTTGTCATCTCAGTCATAAAGTGCAATGGCGATCGTGGTGGCGAGAGCATCGAGATATTTTATCTCCGGTGCAGCGATTGCATTTATTTATTGACCAAATTCTTTTGGTCGAATTGCAGCAAAAAATTGTGATTTTTGTTGATGAAATCGATCGAGTCCTGAGTCAGAATTTTTCCTTAGATGACTTTTTCGCACTCATTCGCTTTTTCTACAATCAACGGGCCGATAATCCAAACTATCAGCGCCTTACCTTTGCTTTGTTAGGTGTTGCGACGCCATCTGACTTAATTACGGATAAAACCCAAACGCCGTTTAACATTGGCCATGCGATCGCGCTGTCTGGCTTTCAATTAACCGAGGTTCAACCGCTGATCGACAGTTTAGCGGCACAAGTTGCTGACCCCAAAACGACGATCGTCAATATCCTGGATTGGACAGGGGGGCAGCCCTTTCTGACCCAAAAGTTGTGCCAATTGATCGTAGAAATGGTGCAGGAAAGCGACGCTACCATCATGCCGTCGCTCGTCTCAGTGGAACAGGTGGTGCAAACCCGCGTGATTAACAACTGGGAAGCCCAGGATGAACCCGAACATCTCAAAACCATTCGTGATCGGCTGTTAAGAAACCAATCCAAAGCAGGACAATTACTGGGAATTTATCAACAGGTTCTAGAACAGGGGGGCTTGCTAGCGGATGGTAGTCCGGAACAGACTGAATTACGTCTATCGGGGTTAGTCGTCCAGGAACAAGGCAGGCTACGGGTTTGCAACAAAATTTACCAGCGAATTTTCAACCTAGCGTGGATTGCGGTACAACTTCAGAAACTCCGCCCCTATGCCGAGTCGTTGAATGCTTGGTTTGCTTCCCATTGCCAAGATGAATCCCGGTTATTACGAGGTCAGGCATTACAGGATGCCTTGCAGTGGTCGTTAAATCAGCAACTGAGTGATGCGGATTATCGGTTTTTATCAGCGAGCCAAGATCTGGAAAATCGTACGGTACAACAGGCCCTCATCGTGCAGGAGGAAGAAAGCCAGATTTTAGCAGAGGCTAACGATACGTTAGTGATGGCGCAAAAAACCGCTGAAGCAAAGTTAAATCAAGCGAAATATAAAGTTAAACGAATGACGATCGGAGGGGCGATCGTCATTACGATCATTTTTTTCATAGCGATAACATTGCTGCAAATGCTCACTCACAAAGCCCAGCGGGAATTAGCAGAACAAGATATTTTTTTACAGGGAGTCTCGATCGAGGCTTTACTGGACGCCAATCCCTTTGCGGGAATGCTCCAAGCAGTAAAAGTGGCTCAACGTCTGCAACAACTGGAAGCGACGGGCACAGTGAGTCAGTCTACTCAGTCACAAATTGCCACCACCCTGCGTAAAGCAATCTACACCACCCATGAATACAACCAACTCCTCGGCCATCAAGATACTATTTATGGCTTGGGGTTTAGCCCTGACGGTCGGTTACTAGCCTCCGGTAGTGCAGACCATACGATTAAATTATGGAATCTGGAGGAGGGTACTGAGCAATTGACGCTTAAAGGCCATCATCAACAACTGTGGAGTGTGGAATTTAGTCCTGATGGCCAACTTCTCGCGTCCAGCAGTCGGGATGGCACGATTAAACTCTGGCGCGTTCAGGATGGTCAACTTTTAAAAACCTTAGTCGGCCATCAAACTTGGGTGAGGCAGGTACGATTTAGTCCACGGGGAGACTGGCTGGCCTCCAGCGATTCTAAGGGACGCATCAAACTCTGGGCCATGCCGAGTGGTACGTTGATTCGCACGATTCAAGCCCATGGGCCTAATCACTGGGTAACGGATGTGAACATCAGTGCCGATGGGCAAACCTTGGCTTCCGCCAGTTCCGACAATTCGATTAAACTTTGGCGGGTGGCAGATGGCACTCAGATTCATCACCTCAAAGGCCACCGAAACGATGTGAGAGCGGTTAGTTTTAGTCCTGATGGAAAACTGCTAGTGTCAGGTGGATCGGATGCTACCCTGCGGCTGTGGGCAGTGGAAACGGGGACGCTCCTGACAACGTGGGGCGATCATCGTGCCTCGATTTGGAGTGTTCAGTTTAGTCCCGATGGGAAAACGATCGCCTCCGCCAGTTCCGATAGCACGATTAAGTTATGGGATTTTAGCGAAATTAGTTTGGAACGGGCCGATCGCCCTCTCTCCACTGAAGTGGTAGATCTGCGATCGGAAAGTAAAACTCTACGCGGACATAGTGGCCGGGTGCTAACTGTGCGGTTTAGTCCCGATGGCAAGACGATCGCTTCGGGTGGGGTCGATCGGATCGTGCGATTGTGGAAACTCTATCCCGGTAGACCGCGCACCTATGCTGTCTCGGATCAGGATTTAATCACCGTTAGTCTCAGCCCGGATGGAACGAAACTTGTGGCGGGTGGGGTCGATCGGGTTCTGCGGTTGTGGGATGTGAGCAACCAGCGATTGTTAAAAACGTTGCGAGATCATCAGCAAACGATTCGCAGTGTTCGCTTCAGTCCTGATGGTCAGACCATTGCTTCCAGTAGCTCCGATCGCACGATTAAATTATGGAATGCTGAGACAGGTACGTTGCTTAAAACGTTTACCGATGGTAAAAATGCCTTTGGGAGTGTACGATTCACGGACGATGGCAGAACGCTCCTGACTTCTAATAATCGTGTAGTCAAGCAATGGAATTTAGAAAAAGGTCAAGTAATTCATACATTTAGTGATCATCCCAGCCATCGCTGTGGCATTGCGACGATCAATCCCAGCCCCGACAGTAAAACATTAGCTGTGGGTTGTCAATTGGATGTGATTCAGCTATGGGAGATGGCAACTGGGCAACTCATTAAAACCCTAAGTGGCCATAGTGGCCATTCTTCTACCGTTAGTTTTAGTCCCGACGGGAAGTTGCTCGCTTCTGGAGGTACGGATAGTCTCGTTAAAATTTGGACTGTAGCTGAAGGAACATTAGTGAATTCGATGACAGGCCATTTGGATGATGTACTGCGGGTGACCTTTAGCCCCGATGGGCAGTTGTTGGCTTCAGCCAGCCGCGATCGCACGATTCGTTTATGGAATGTAGCGGATGGTCAACTCGTCCAAGTGCTGGAAGGCCATCGTGCTGGCATTAATAGTCTCAGCTTTAGTGCTGATGGCCAATGGCTTGCCTCCGCAGCGTTTGACAATACGGTTAAACTTTGGGAGGTGCAGCTAGATAGGACTCGTCTGCTGCGATCGAGTTGTGACTGGTTGCAAGCCTATCTCGAACACCATTCCCAGGATCGGGGCACTAAAGCGTTTTGTCAGTCTTTACCCAACTCTTAATACCCAGAGTAAACCCCTAGAGTAAACTGTGGAAATGATCGCTGAGTGCAGTAGTCAGGAACTTTCTGAGTCAGTGTTGGCGTTGTTGCATGAAGGGGGGTTGCGGAAGGGTAGAGGCATGGTAAGTTTCAGTTACCACACAAAAACCAAGCCATGAAACCTCAATACCGCATCCGCAACTGGTCTGAGTATAACGCTGGACTCAAGCAGAGGGGAAGCCTCACCTTCTGGATCGACGAATCTGTCCTAGAGCAGTGGGTCGTCGAGGAGTTGAGCGGC
>NZ_JBLZFX010000023.1:0-68784 GCF_050753345.1 Alkalinema pantanalense CENA528
CACCCACCCTTTTCCCCCCCCTAGAAACCAACGACGGCAGCTACCAAAACATCGACGCCCAAGGCTACCAAATTCTGATCAACTACCGGGGCAAAGCCGAGAGCTTCGATCGCGCCTCCCTCACCGACCTCCTCAACGGAAAAGTCTCCGCCGATCGCGTTCAAGGCCGCATCGTCCTGATCGGAGCCGTCGCCTCCAGCCTCAACGACAGCTTCATGACCCCCTACGACAGCGGCTTTGCCGAATCCGCCGTCAAAACCCCCGGCGTCGAAATCCACGCCCACCTCACCAGCCAGATCCTCAGCACCGTCCTCGATCGGCGATCGGGCATCCAGTTCTGGCCCAACTGGCTAGAAACCCTCTGGATCGTCACCTGGATCAGCCTCGGCGCAATCCTCACCTGGTACTGGCGCTACACCAAACCCCGCCAAGCCCCCCTGCGCATTCTGGTTCTCGTCGGCATCGGTTGCAGCCTCGTCCTAGGGAGTTACTGGGCCTTTTGCCTCGGCTGGTGGTTACCCGTCCTGCCCAGCGGCCTGGGATACACCGTTGCCATCCTCGTCATCACCAGCTACCTCGCCCGCCGCGCCGCCGACATCCGCAAAACCTTTGGCCGCTACCTCACTGACGAAGTCGTCACCCAACTCCTGGAAACCCCCGAAGGCTTGAAACTGGGGGGAGAACGGCGACAAATCACCCTCCTGATGGCCGACCTGCGGGGCTTTTCCGCTGCGGCTGAACATCAATCCCCCGAAAACGTCCTCGCCTTCCTGAACCGTTACCTGGAATGCATGACCGACGTGATTACCCACTACCAAGGCACGATCGACGAATTCATGGGCGACGGCATTTTAGTCATGTTTGGAGCCCCCACCCAGCGCCCCGACGATGCAGATCGGGCCATCGCCTGCGCCATCGCCATGCAACAGGCGATCGCGCAAGTGAACCAGTTCAGCCATCTTATTGGCCTGTCCCAAGTGGAAATGGGCATCGGCATCACCACCGGAGAAGTCGTCGTCGGCAATATCGGCTCCGCCAAACGCGCCAAATACGGCGTCGTCGGGAGCCACATCAACCTCACCGCCCGCATCGAATCCCAAACCGTCGGCGGCCAAATCCTGATCTCCGAAGCCACCCGCGTCCTCGTCGCCAGCAAACTCAGCCTCGGCCAACAATTGCAGATCCAAACCAAAGGCTTCTCCCAACCCGTCACCCTCCACGAAGTCCTAGGCATTGGGGCACCCTACCATTTGCAATTGCAAAATCACCTGGAACCGCCCATCCCCCTGCCCCAACCGATCGCCGTGGAATATATGGTGCTGGATGGCAAAGCGATCGAAGCCACCGCCAGCCCCGCCCAAATCCTCGCCCTCTCCGCCCAGGAATTAGATCTCTATAGTCTACAATCGCTGGAACCCTTGCTGAACCTCAAACTCAACCTGCTCAGCCCCGATCGCACTGCCGACCTCTACGCCAAAGTCCAAGCCTCGATCGGCCCCCATACCTATCGCCTGCGGTTAACCTTTCTGCCGCCTAGCGTCCAGCCGCTCCTCGTCGCCGCGCTGCCGTCGCCGACCCCGCAACCCAGCCCTAGTCCTCTAAATACTCAATCCATTGCGGGACGATCGTAGGCGACCCGTACCATAGCCCCGGACTCTTGGGCGCATGACGCACGCCCTCCAGCGTAATATTCTCTGCCCCGGCTAAATGGGCCGACTCCACTGGCGTAATGCCATCACCCCAACAGTCCCCGCGTCCGCAGGTTAGCTCATAGCTGCTATAGGCGAGCCATTGCCCCAGCTTTTTCTCGCCATAGACTGACTTGCCCGCCACACAGACGTAGCGCACCGTCGGTTCAAAGGCTCCGGGATAGCTGGTATTAACAAATTCTAAATTCTTGCGAGTCCAGCGTTCCTGACTGGTGTGGGGCGTCCCCAAGGTCACCAAACGACGCACCCATTGGTGGGCCTGCCAGCACTGCACCGCCCCCGCAGGCTCTGGGTGAATGTCGTAGGCAGTGGCTCCGAGGTAAATCCGGGCAATCCAGCCGCCTGCGGAATGGCCGACTAGGTTGATTTCTGAGGTATCGAACTGCTGACGAACGTCCTGCACTGTCCGATCGATCTTTTCAATGATGGGCCGGATCGATCGTCCACCCAAGGTGGGCAGCCAGTCCCACTTGGTTAAAGGCACAGTCACCGTGGGAATACTGAGTTGGCTGAGAAGTTGCTCAAATGCTTGGTATTCCGTCGCAGGTGCGAAATATCCTGGCACAATAACGGTGGGTAGCATCATCTCGATCGGGCGAATTAAGGTAATGGGTTATCGGTGATGGGATTCGGCCTTAATGGCTTCTGTCCTGCCGTGTCACCCACTACCGATATGCGTTCACTCTAGAAAGCCATCATGAAACAATTTGCGGTAAGGCAACTTGCTGAATGGCTCTCAGTCAAGAATGGACAGTAATTGTCCTCTCTTAAATCTTAGAACAAGTTAACACAACTTTACACCTGTTCATAATGCTGTAACGTTAAACGCTGCAACTTTTTGAGGAACTATACAGATTAGCTTACTTTTTGGAGAAAGGGATTTTATAGGCTTCACAGTCGTTACCTCCCCTGTTGCAGTGTTCTAGCAGTTTTTCTAAGCAGTGTTCTCAAGGATGCGGCTCTGACCTATGCAGTTCTGTTTATTGTGTTGTAACGATCGTCTTGTTATCTGTGGAGAGGCTACCCCGTGGGATTAGGGACACTATACGGAGTTGGGGTTGGGCCGAGTGATCCCGAACTGATTACGCTGAAAGGACTACGGCGCATTGTCAAAACGCCGATCGTGGCGTTTCCGGCAGGGCTAAATGGCAAGCTGGGGGTGGCTGAGGCGATCGTTCAGCCTTGGCTACATGCCCACCAGGTGCGGCTCCCCCTGCACTTTCCCTACGTGCGCCAACAGGATACCCTGGAAACCGCCTGGAAATCCGCCGCCCAACGGATCCTCCCTTACCTAGAAGCGGGACAGGATGTGGTGTTTATTTCCGAAGGGGATGTCAGCTTCTATAGCACCTTCACCTACCTCGCCCAGGCCGTCAAAACGGCGCAGCCCTTTGCTCGCATCGAAACCATTCCGGGGATTTGTTCCCCCTTGGCAGCGGCGGCAGAGTTAGGGCTGCCGTTGACCTTACAGGGCCAGCGCCTTGCGGTGTTACCCGCAATCTATTCCGTTGCGGAATTGGAAACAGCGCTCCAGTGGGCCGATGTGGTGGTTTTAATGAAAGTCAGTTCGGTCTATGCCGAGGTCTGGGATGTCCTGAAGCATCACAACTTGCTGGAACAAAGCTACGTTGTAGAACGGGCAACGGCTGCCACCCAGCGGGTCTATGACCATTTGCAGGACTGGCCGGATCTGAAGTTACCTTATTTTTCCTTGATGATTGTTAAAGTGCGGGACAATCCGGGGTTTTTAGAGGCTCTTCCGTAAGGGAGCGGTCGGGATCTGGGGCGGTGGGGTCGCTAGGTCGCTAGGTCGCTGGGTCGCTAGGTTTCGCCCGATCGGCAACTTTCTGTCCCAAGCCATCGTCACTAGGGTAATCTGAACGATCGATATCCAAATTTTTAAGGCAAAGGTTCATTGATTGAATCTACCTTTAGAATGCAAACAGGCCGAATTGATGGCTCTCTTTTGGATGATTTGCTAGGCTGAATTGCTTAGATGCATTCCCACGTTAACGGACTTGCTAAGCAAGACAGCCCTGATTCAGTCACCCACCTACCCATCCACCCACCTACTCCTCTACTTACTTGGGATTTACTTTGTACGTGGTTTCCTAACAGTAGGCTTTGTTAGCGGTTCGTTCACCTTGTGCCCGATCGAAATTCCGATCTCTGACTGCTCGATCTCTTGTTGCTGTCCTATTTCCCCGGAGGATCCAAGCTGCCATGACCCACCTCAATTCACCGTGGTTAAATTCTGAACACATGGTGACGTTAGTTACGGAAGTTGCGAAACGACCGATGACGATCGCGATGGTGGCTTCGATCGGGGCCCATGGATTGTTCCTGCTGGGGTTACCTAGCATTACGGCTAGCCAACCGACGGACAATACACGCACGGTGGGCGTCGTTGCCCTGACCCCGGAAGAACTGGCCCAGTTGCCCAGCACCAGCAGCACGATGGTCATGCCGTCGGGCAATCCGCTCTCTCCCTTGCAGCAGCCTGGAAGTACCTTTTCCTTCCCGCCGTCGAATAATAGTACCTTGCCCGATAATCTCCTGGGTTCTGCAAGCGGCACCACCTCCGATCCCAACTCGATTTACTCTTTGCCGAATTTGGGCATCTCCAATGGGGGCATGGATTTTAGCAATGCCTTCCCATCGGGGCGATCGAATAACGGGGCGTCCTCCGATCGCCCCGGCCAATCCCCTTCCACTGATAATCAACCCAGAAATATTCAGCAGCCTGAGTCTGAGATCAGTTACGACGACAAATCTCAGGATGATAAATCCCAGGATAATTCCCAAAACAAGTCTCAGGAAACGCAACCCAACACACCACCCTCCCCGCTACCCTCTGCCAATCCGACGCAACAGCAGATCGCAGCGAACCAGACCCCTGGTAACAATCAGCCTACGGGTGCCAATCCCTCCGGCCAGACTCCCCTCCCACCCGATGGCCCTACCGTTCCTGCCAAGCTCTCTTCTGCCGCTGAAGAACTCGCAAAGAAGCAGCAGGAATATCAACGCATTGCCGCATCCTATAAGGCCGATGGAGCCAAGGACAAGCAAACTGAACTCACAAGGGCGGGGGGCTTGTTTTTCAGCACCCTTAAGCCGGAAGTGATGGCTCGCTATATCGAGGCCAATAACAAACAATTTCCCACCATCGCTGCACCCGTTGTCGATCGTCACAATGAGACGTTAATTTATCCATTCCCCGCCACCTATAAGCTCCCCAACTTCCAGTTTGACCAGCCTGTGAAAATCTCCGGCCTTGTCGGAGCCGATGGCAAGCTCGATCCGGAGACCCTGTATGTTTTGAAGGGGACGGGCTACGACGATTTGGATGCGATCGCGATCGAGGCCATGAAAAAGAAGCAATTTCCAGCAACCGGACAATTAGCCTATCGCATTGTTGAGTTCTACTTTGCGCCCCGTCAGCAGGTTGGTTGATCGGAAATTTCCTAGACCGCATTGCCTAGACGCTGCATAACTCGATCGCTTGCCCCCTATGGGAGAACTGTCAGCTTACCGAATGATTCAGTTCACCCTTAGGAGATGGCAAGATGAAGACCTCCAACCTGCTCAACCTCGCCCTGGCATTCTCTGTTGTAACCACGATCGCTCTCCCTGCTACTAGCAAACCCGCTGCCGCCCAACCCACCACCGTAACCCAAACCAGCCGCACCAACGGCGTCATTCCCCAAAGTGCAGGGGTCGTCATCCAACTGCCCGCCAACATGGTGGTGGATGTGGGTCAAAAGCAAGACATGCCCTACACCGTGCCCCTGGCGCAACCAATCTACGACCTGCAAGGCAACGAAGTCATTCCCGTCCAAGCCCCCGTCAGCATCAAAATTAAACCCGAAAATGGCGGCGCAAAAATCGTAGCAGAGTCGATCGTTGTGCGGGGCCAAATCGTCCCCATCACTGCGGCGACCGCTGTCATCCCAGGCCGCACCGTCACGGAACAAACGGGCGAACAACGGGCCAGGGAAAACAGCGCCGTCATGGGCAACCTGTTTGGGGCCATTGGCGGATCGATCGCCCCCGTTTCCAAGCGAGCCAACGCCTTTGAGCACATGGGTATGGTTGGTGGTGCAGTGGGCATCTTGAGCGGTTTAAGCTCTCCTCGGAACTATCGGATTGTGGAACTGTCCAGCGGAACCGTTTATGTGTTGCAATTACAATCGGCAGTGACCTTACCCACCCTCGCCCTCGCGCCTCAAAATAATTCCCAATCGTCCCAACCCGGCAGTACAGACGAGCCAACAGCGAACCAACCCCAATTCGACTTCCAAAACGTGGCGCAATACACGAATGGATTGGAAAATGTGCTCAAAGCCTTCAAGGATGGCAAAATGTCCCTAAGCGAAGCCCGTCGGATTGTCGTTGCCGCTGACACCTACGCCACCCAAAGCCTCCAACCCCGCCTCTATCCTCCCGCTGGTATTCGTCGCCAAGTCCTACAATTCTTCGATTACACCTATGCAATCGATCGCAAGTAATCTCCCATGAATACCTCGATCGGATTTCCACCTCAGTGATTCATTGCATCCTACCCCTTGCATCCTTCCACAATGACCTAGCTCTCCCCTATGCCCCGTGCCGTTAGCTCTGCCACCACCCCCCGCAACGAACCCGCCAAACTTTGGATGCTCCTGATTGGCGTCAATGAATATCAAGATGCCACCTTACCGACCCTCCAGTATTCCGCGATCGATTGCCAGAGTTTGGGAGATGTACTAACTGAAGTGGTGTCTTCCTCGTTTGCTACCTGTAACGCTAGCATTTACCATGACTTTGCCGAACAGCTTCCCGTCATCACGCCGATCCAGCAAAGTCTGCTCAAAATTCAACAACAGGCCAACCCCCAAGATACCGTTCTCATCTACTTTTCCGGCCACGGGGTTCTCGCCGGAACCCAGCAGGAAGCGGTACTGTGTTTACACGACACGGATCTCGATCGACCCACCGAAACGGGACTATCCATTCATACCCTGTTGCAAACCCTGTCTGCCTGTGCTGCCCACCAACAAATTATTTGGCTCGATGCCTGCCACAGTGGGGGGATGACCCTGCGCGGTTTACCCGTCAATCCCGCCGCCCAATTGGTCGATGTCTTGCAAAAGCAGGTGAAAAAAAGTCAGGGATTATATGCGTTGCTGTCCTGCGATCGATCGCAGCAATCCTGGGAATTTCCAGAATTGGGCCATGGCATTTTTACATACTTTTTGATGAAGGGTTTACAGGGAGAAGCCACTAACGCCCACGGTTTGATTGATGTGGATGGTTTGTACAAATATATCTATCATCAGACCCTGCGCTATGTCGATCAAACTAATCAACAACTGCGGTTAGTGAATCAACAAAAACGCAGTCGGGGGGAATCCAAACTCCAGGCGGAATATCCACTACAAACGCCGAAACGCATTGTCGAAGGCATTGGCGAATTCATTTTAGCGAAGTCTCCCATTTACCTAACAACCCAAGCTATCTCCCACGCCCAGCCAATCCGACGGGCACTCATCATCGACGGCTTCAATCACCAAAATGCCGCACTGGAGTTCAGTAAGTTACTCAGCCGCGCCGGACAATTTGAGGTGGAATATTATCCCAAACCGGGACAGGATTGGAGCGAAATCAGAACCACGATCGGTCAACTATTAGAAAACACTCCCCCAGCAACCGAGAATCATTCCACGCTATTACTCTATCTACGCGGCCAGATTCGCAATCAAGAGGATGGGGACGCCTCTTTAATACTGGGAGAAACGGGGGAAATCAGTCGATCGTGGCTGCGGCAACATCTACGGCAACACCCAGACCATCAGCAAATTATTATTCTGGATTGTCCCGACGGTAGTCATTTAGAGAATAGCAATTTAGAGGCTTGGGTTGAAGACTTACAACATGAGCAGGGACGCGGACAATGTATTCTTGCGGCTCAGTCTCCACTGGAGAATCCTGCCCTCTTTGCCCAGGCATTACAGGAAATCTTAAGCGCGATCGATCCACAAAAGGGCCTGTCAGCCGCCGGATGGATTACCCACCTACAGCAGGCATTGGCTGGAATTACACCCTTGCGGGTTTGGCTATCGGGCACGCGGGGCATTCTAGAAATTATTCCAGAACAAACCAGTCTAAAAAATCGATCGGGCATCGATTTGGGGGTTTGTCCCTACATGGGCTTACGAGCCTTTAGTGAACGGGAAACGCAATATTTCTACGGTCGAGACAGTTTAATTGAACAATTGCTGCGGGAATGCGTGAAAAATCCAGTTCTCGCGATCGTAGGTGCTTCAGGCAGCGGGAAATCCTCCGTTATGCAAGCGGGACTGCTTCCCCAACTACGCCGAGGCCAGCACATTCCCAATAGCGATCGCTGGCAAATTGTCCAAATGCGCCCCGGCGATCGGCCCATTACTGCCCTGAGCCGTAGCCTTGCCTATGGGAACCGTGATGCTGCCAACCCATACGCGCCAGAGCAGATTGAAGGCGTGCTGTACCAAGGAGTCGAAGGCTGGGTGTACTGGCTGCGATCGCAAACGGAACCGCTGACGGTATTAGCGATCGATCAGTTTGAGGAATTGTTTACGCTAGCCGATGAATTGGAACGGCAACGGTTTATTGAATTAATCACAGGAGCCGTGGAATACGCCAGCGATCGCTTCAAATTAGTCTTGACGATTCGGGCGGACTTCATTGCGGCCTGTTTGGAATTACCAGAACTCTCTGCACTGGTTCAGAAACACAGTATTTTAGTTCCCGCCTGCCTCAGTGAAGAGGATTACCGTCGCGTTATTACCCAACCCGCAGAGCAAGTGGGTTTGAGCGTTGACCCGGAATTGATTGAAGTGTTGCTTCAGGAACTCGATCGCACGACGGGGGATTTGCCGTTATTGCAATTTGTTCTGGAAGAACTGTGGCATTACCGCAGCGATGGACAGTTAACCCTGCAAAGCTATCAGCAACAAATTGGCGGATTGCGGGGTGTATTAGAAACCAAGGCCCAAGCGGTTTATGATGCCCTCTCGCCCGATGAACAAGCCTGCGCTCGGTGGATTTTTCTCAATTTAACGCAAGTTGGCGAGAATACAGAAGATACCCGTCGTCGCATTAGCCGATCGACGTTGGCAGTGACGAAGTATGCACCGAAATTAGTGGAACGGACGTTAAAAGCGTTAACCGCTGCGCAATTGATTACGATTGATTCCACGATCGATTCTGCGCTGGAGCCATCCGTTGAAGAATTTTCCAAGACTACGGAAGAGGCAAAAACCACAGTAGATCATGCAATAGCGGATTCAGTAGATAGCGCGATCGAATCTCCGATTGTATCTCCTAATCTAATTAGCTCTGAAACCACGATCGAAGTCACCCACGAAATTCTGATTCGCCACTGGTCAACGCTTCGGTGGTGGCTAGAGGAAAATCGTGGTCGATTAAAATCCCAACGTCAAGTGGAACAATCAGCCCAACAGTGGCAACAACATGAATATAAACCGGAATTTCTCCTCCGGGGCGTCCGTTTAGCTCAAGCTGAAGAACTTTATATTCATTACACCGATGAGCTAACCAGCCTGACCCAGGAATTCGTCGAAGCCTCGATCGAAGCCCGCGATCGGGAAATGATTGAAACGCGGAAACGTCTGCGCAGAGCACAGATTGCCGTTGCGCTGATTGGGAGTTTGGGGCTGTGTGCGCTGAGCTTTGCGGGACTGGCCTCTTGGCGACAACGGACAGCGCAATTGCGGGAAATTGAGGCACTGACCGCTAGTTCTGAAGCTTTGCTCAATGCCAATCAACAACTGGAAGCAGTGACCGATGGGGTTAAAGCAGGGGAACGGTGGCAGAACTTGGAACGGGGTGGATTCAAGTTTCTGCCCTTACCGGGAGATTTGCGCATCAAAGTAGTCACAACGCTACAACAAGCCCTCAGTCGTACCCAGGAGATCAATCGCATTGCTAGTGATCAATCGGTGAATACAATTACGAGTAATGCTGAAGGGAATAGAATTTGGTTCGCTGGGGATGATGGAAAAGTCATACAGTACAGTATTGCAGATAATCTCGCTGTAAACCAGCGCAGCCAGCCGATCGCCAGCCAATCGATCGCGAACCTGGGCGATCGTATTCAAGCCATGCAACTCAGCCCCGATCAACAATGGATCGCCAGTGCGTTGAGTAACGGCACGATCGACTTGCGCCACGTGGAGGGTCGTCCAGGGGAGCAACTGAAGGGCCATAGCGACTGGGTGACGGATGTGCAGTGGAGTCCCGATGGTCAGCGGTTGGTCAGTGCCAGCCGGGATGGAACCGTGCGCCTCTGGAACCGACAATGGCAACGGGCTCTGTGGATTGGTAAGGGGCATCAAGGCTGGGTGAATTGTATCCAGTTTTTAACTCCTCAGCAAATTCTGTCCGGAGGTGAAGATGGTACTGTGCGATTGTGGTCGATCGAAGGCAAATTAATCAAAACCTGGAAGGCTCACACAGACCGGATTACCGCCATTGCCCTTCGTCCTAATCAATCAGAATTTCTCACTGCCAGCGCCGATCGCACGATTAAGCGGTGGGATCGCAATGGCAAGTTGCTACAAACCTATGAAGGTCATAGCGATCAGATCAATGATTTGAGTTGGCAACGGGATGGTAATGCTTTTGTCAGTGTGGGGAGCGATCGGAAAATTATCTTCTGGGCTGTGACTGGAGAAATTCAAAAAACGCTAGTGGGCAGCCTGGAAGAGATTACCCAAGTACGCTGGCTAGCCGATGGAAAAACCCTGTTGAGTAGTGGCGCTGATAAGTTAGTTCACGTTTGGCAGTTAGTCGATCGACCTGTGATTCCTTTGTCTACAGTACCGTCGATCGCCTTTTTTCCCGATTCAGCTACATTACTCGCAACCACGCAGGATAAGATTGTTTCTCAGTTTCATCTGCAAATCGATCGTTCTCCAGAGCTTGTATTGTCGCAACCATTGCCCAAATTTAATTCAAAGGAATTGATTACTAGCTTCAATGTCCGTCCTAACAGTAATCAGATAGTTGCAGGGGACGCAAAAGGTAAACTCTACAGTTTTCGCCAAGATGGTCAGTTAAACCAGCAGCGATCGATTTCCCCTCAGCGAACTAACACTGTACAAATCAGTCCCGATGGCTCGACGATCGCCAGTGCTGGCGTCGATCGCAGCATCACCCTAAGCCGTGCAAATACCCTCGAACCGTTTGCCACCCTAGCGGGTCATACTGATGAAGTCAAAGCCCTACAATTCAGCCCCAATGGTCAATGGTTAGCCTCCGCAGGTAGCGATCGACAAATCAAGCTCTGGAATTTAGCCACGCGCAGCGATCGAACTTTAGGGAAGCACTCCTTGGAAGTCTCCAGCCTAGCCTTTAGCCCCGATACCCAGTGGTTAGCTTCGGGCAGTTGGGATAATACGATTCAAGTGTGGAACGTGAGCACAGACAAATCTGTGAAGCTGATTGGGCATAGCCACGGCATTACAAGTTTGAACTTTACCCACGATGGCCAAGTGCTGATTTCAACCAGCCAAGATGGCACGGTCAAAGTCTGGAATCCCTACACAGGGGAACTGTTGAAGACGTTAATTAATCAAGGAGATAGCCTAAAAACTGGATTACTCAATACTCAGGGTGACAGGTTTGCCATGGCCGGAGAGCAATCGGGACTAACGGTTTGGAATTGGAATATCAACAGCTTGGTGAATCAGGGCTGCGATCGACTCTCTACCTACCTCAGCACACATCCCACCCCGCAAACCTCGATCAGTCTCTGCAACACTCGTCTCCGCATCACAAATTAAACCAATTGACATTAATTGCCCAATTAATATTCATCGCGTAATTAACATTAATCACAAGAGAATAACAAGATTCATTATTAGCTTGTATAATCTTAGCTTGTATAGTTAAGGTATCTTACCTATCGCGTATTCCTATTGGGCCTATTTTCCCTAGTCCTATGTCTATTGCCAGCCAGTCTAATGCCACCAAGCTCATGAACCTTGAGGACTATCTCAACTATGACGATGGCACAGACATCCATTATGAACTGGTCAATGGGGAATTAATAGCTATACCCCCCGAAAGTGACTTAAATAATCAAATTGCATCCTTTCTGTTTGCAACTTTTCTGCAACTGGGGTTGCCCTATTACTGCTTGAGAGTCAAAGCCCAAATTGCTGTCAGCGGAGCACGGATAACAGCCCGCGAACCTGATTTCATGGTCTTATCAGAAGAATCTGCTGCTGCATTAGCGGGTGCTAGTCAATGTTTAATTACGCAGGATATGCCACCCCCATCACTGGTGGTTGAAGTGGTTAGTCCCCAGCAAGAAAGTCGGGATTATCGTCACAAACGCACCGAATATGCTGGACGACAGATCCCGGAATACTGGATTGTCGATCCAATCGCCCAAAAAGTAACCATTCTACAATGGGTGGATGGATTGTATGAAGAGCAAGTTTACCAGGGAGAGCAAGCGATCGTGTCTCCCCTGTATGCCAGTGTCAACCTAACGGCTACCCAACTGCTCATGGCGGGGCATTAACTGCTAACGAGGCACCGTCACTTGCCCCAGCAAACTTTGAATCACCGCATCAATACTTAAACCATCCAACTGGGCTTCTGGGCGGAGAATCAGGCGATGGCGTAGCAGCGGAACCGCGATCGACTTCACATCATCCGGCGTCACAAACTCCCGATTCACTAACCAAGCCTGTACCTTACTCGCCTGCAACCATGCCACCGCCGCTCTAGGCGATGCCCCCAGAGCAATATCAGGATGTTTGCGCGACTTTTGTACCAGTGCCAGCAAGTAATCTAATACCGTTTCCTGAATCTTGATTCTTTGAATCACTTGTCGTGCTGCTAGAATTTGTGAAACGGTTGTAATGGGCTTTAATTTCGCTAAATCTAACCGTTTCGCCTGAAATCCCGCCTGGGTATTCAATAGCATTTGCTTTTCTGCACTCGGTTCCGGATAATCCACCATGAGCTTGAACAGGAAGCGATCGAGTTGAGCCTCGGGCAATGGATAGGTTCCCTCAAATTCTAAAGAATTTTGCGTCGCAATCACCCAGAATAATTCAGACAGTGCCAGAGTTTGGCCATCCAGCGTCACCTGTTGTTCTTCCATCGCTTCCAACAGTGCCGATTGGGTTTTGGGCGGCGTACGGTTGATTTCATCTGCCAGAAGAATTTGAGTGAAAATCGGGCCTTGTTTTAATGTAAAACTGCGTGTATTTAAATCAAAAATATTGATGCCCAGCATATCTGACGGCAACACATCAGGCGTTAATTGAATCCGTCGAAAATCCGCTTGAATTAATTGCGAGAGAACCCGTGCTAATAACGTCTTTCCCGTACCCGGAACCCCTTCCAAAATTACATGTCCCCCCGCCAGCAATGCAATGAGCAGGTGGTGGGCTGTCACTTCTTGGCCAACAACGACCTGACTCAGTATCTGTTCTAAGCGGGAAAAAACGAGATTCATTTCAGATTGCATCTCAGACATTTCAACTCACCTGATAGGGGGAAGAAAACCAGTAAAAATGGGCCTTTTAAGAAAAAAGCTGCCAGGGAAAACCAAATTCCAGTACAACTAAATTACTGTGATATTGCTATTTCCGATCGATAAGCTTACGAACTTGTTGCCAGTTGCGTAACCAGAGAAGAAGGTCAGACTCTCGTTTTAGGGGGATGCGCGGATGGAGGGCATCCTTCAAGTCAGTGACCGATCGCTCCGTCTGATTTTGCCAAACTGCCATTAAATCTTCCTCATCATCGGCGTTTCCCCCCAGTCCCAACTGTTGTTTTAAATGGACTTTTTCAGCAGTCCCTACAACATTCACTAGAAAATCATGACTATTAGCTTTGTGTAAGATACCTGCCATAGCTTGAATATAGACCTGACTATTATTAACCGGAGGCGTGGGAATAGAACGCATGTTACCAAAGCGCCGATTTTTAGCATAAATGAGGACTCCAACGACCACCAGCCCTTGGATCAAAACCAATAGAAAAGGTGTCGAGATCAGATAACTAACGAGATCACCCCGCATTTCCTTTTGTTGGGTTTCTGCGTCTTTGTAGCCATGGAGATATTCATCCACCCATATTCGATCGGGCTTTTCTCCCATCAACTCCGCCAGATAAGCATAGTTTGCAGGGGTATCTTGATAGGCATTAGCCGCCAAATAGGGCGTCGTCACCCGAATAATTTCGCCCGTTCCACGTATTTCACGGGTAACCACTCCACCATAGCGATCGCCTAATAAAACAGGATGGTTCTTGGCAGCGTCAGCACTTTTAAGTTGGGGAGAAGTGCTTTGGGGAGAAAGGCGTCGCGTGGTTGCAATGGTTACTGTCCCTGCGGGTGTGGAATGGGATGAGACAAAGGGAGCCTCCGTAGCCTTGCCCTGTCGCGCCAAAACCACCAGACGATTTCCCCCACTCACCCAAGCAATTAAATCATTCGGTAGCTGCTGAACTGCACCCTCCCCATACACCTGCAAAAACGTCTCTTTCCGATCGCTGGATTTCGTGATCGATCGAACTAAGTTTTTATAGGGCTGTTGCCAACGATCGATCTTCACACCTTGTTGCTGCATATAGGCATACCACCCTGCATAGCCATCTGGTGATCGACCATAGGAAGAACCATCAATCAATCGATTACTGGGTGCAAGGAAAATTAGACCTAACAGTAAGATGACACTAATTCCCAGAATCCATAGCCATTGTCGTTTTGAAACGCTGTTTGAAATACTACTTGCAGCCGGAAGCATAATGTCAACCTAAATCATTCGTCAATCAGTCTTAGATGAGGGAAACAGCAATCCTTGGTAGTCAGCCCTTCGGTTGAAGCAGTAATTCTCACTTTTTAATTCTCACCCCTCACAAGACTCGTCTGCTCCACTATCGTTTGATAGGCTTGCTGACATTTTAAAAATATTTGTTCCGAAACGGTCGATCGCTCATAATAAATTTGCTCATGGACTTGAATTAAAAGCTTGTAAGCCGTAATTGATCTTACGGTGGGTAAACTTTGCAAGATTCGTAAATATTCCCCGTCCGTCCGACTAGCATCGGCAGTCATGATTTGACGATCGCTTAACTGCTGCAACATCGCCAGATATAAAGCCCGACATCCCTCCGCGTAATTCTGTTGTCTTGCATAGGATTGCGCCCGTTCGTACCATTCCGTTGAGGATTTGGGTAGTTCAGTGCGGGCAGTCTGCAATCTTGCGGAGGCCCGATCGCGGCGGCGGTTTACCCAATAGGGATCTAACCATCGCACTACCAACCAACTAATCCAACCAACAGCACTCAGCACTACCAACCAAAAAAGCACTTCCCAGATTTGTGAGGGAACGGTTGGTAAAACTGGCTCATTTGGCATTGAAGGAGAAAATTTCCAACTGGCTGTTTTAACCTCTACCCATTCCGCAAAGCGCTGTATCCATTGCCGAAATTGCCAGGTAGGATTGCTTTTTTCCAGGGGGGCAGTCAGCAGTGGGCTAACAACGAATGGATAAATTACACCAAATGGATAAATGACAAATGGGCAGGTCATGAATTACATCCTGGGTTCCAGTATTTTCATCCCCTTCACACAGCTCTTTTATCGTACTCGTTGCTGCCATTCTGCGATCGCCCGTTGAGCCGTTGGGCCAATACTCGGTTGATTTTTAGGAATCCGTTGGGCTGTCGCAATGGCCGCCCGAAAATTTCCCTGCCGTGCCTGCTGTTCCGCCAAATCCAACAAATCCTGACACCAGCGATCGATCTGTCGTTGCGCCAAAGGATAGGCGGGATCTTGACTGGAAACCTGCTGTGCCCGTGCAATGGCCCGACCTACATCAGCGGGATTCAGAGGGGGCAGGGAGGTTTGGGCCTCTTCTAAAATCCGTTGACCGGGACTAGCAATCACGGAATCCCTCAAGCGCCGAGGAGAGGAGTCCGAAGTAGAATTCATAGGGCTAGGAGAGACAGGTATAGAGGAAGGAGAGGAAGGAGAGGAAGGAGAGGAAGGTTCTGGGGTCGATCGAGGATTCAAATTTCCCCCCAGAAGGGTTAGCCTGCCCCAATGGGTCAATCCTATGGCTAACAAAATCAGTCCCCCGAGCAATCCAATCCCCCAGATCCCTTTAGGTATGCGAGCCCTTTGGGTTGTCTGAGCCGTTTGGGCGGTTTTAGCTATCTGGGACTGCCGATCGGACTCCAAGGGCGTTTCCAGCGATAACTGTTCTGGCCGATCGAACTCAGCAGTCAACCCATCCGGTGATGGGAGTTGAAGTTTCTGATGGCTGGCAAAATCCAGTTGCTGGGGACTCGCAGCTTGCTCCGATAACGGAGAGAGTCGGTTGTTTGAAGGCACGATCGCTGGAATAGATAACCGCTCTAGCTGTTCCGGTGTGGCTATAATGCTGGGTTCCTGCTCCGGTCGCCCTGTATGTTGTCCTAGTTCCGGTAAACGGATTCGCAACAACTTAGCCCACTCGGACAATGGCTGCCCGGATGCGGCCCGTAAGCTGTCTAAGACCGCAAGGGTAAACAATCCCTGACCTAAGAGGGGAGACTCGTAGGAAAATTGACTCGGTTGGCAAGAAAGAACTGTGGCAATGCCAAATTCCCGAGCCAGTTGAGCCGTATGCTGTCCTAACTGCTGACTTCCACCCTGGACAGTTGAACTGGATTGACGTACGGATTGACTGCGGTTGATGTCCAGCAGCACCAAGATGCGATCGGTGGGTAAGGTCTTAAGCGTCGCAAACAGAGTTTTGAGGCTGAACCAGGAGTCCGGTGGACAGGCAGGATTTGCGTCGATCGGGAGGAGGTAGTCTTCCTGCTGCCACAAATCTCCATAGCCACTAAAAAAGATCCAGAGAGCATCCCCTGCTTCAACGCGCTGCTTCCGAAGGACATCTAGCCAATATTCCAAGGTCGATCGATCGGGATAGGTGGGATCGTCAAGGTGGTGGGGCGACGCCTCCGTCATTAACAAAACTTGATCTTGGGGCACCCCCGCCGCTTGGACAAACCAATCTGCAATTGCTTGGGCATCCTGCTGGGCGCATTTTAAGGGTTGTAACAGCCTATAGTGGTTGATGCCTACCGCTATCACCCAAACTTTGCTCATGACAAATCTCCCGAACGGTTTGGTGGCTCTCGCACTATTATGGGGCTGTTAGCGATTTCGATCGCGATTTTTCTGCCCAATTCCGTACCCAAGCTTCAACTAACACGGCTCACATGCGATCCTGGGTTGAGGAGGGAATGGAGGGGTTGATTGAGTCACCCTGAATCACACTGAATCACACTGAGTCCATATGCTAGATCGCCTACTAAATCGCTCCGTTCAACCCAGATCCCCTGTTTCTGCACTTCGGTCTACCCTAGGATTGCTGCCAAGCGTCTTGAGTTTAAGCCTCCTCCTGGGAACTGCAACGATCCTATGGGTTGCTCCAACAATGCTGATGGTGCCTAGAGCCCAAGCCTCGACTGCGCGGTTAGATATTAGCCTCGATCGGGTCACGAATGAATCCTACACTTCGTTTATTCGACGGGCAGAGTTGGTGGCACGGGCAGCAGCCCAACGCAGTTTCGATCGGGATATCCTGACCAGTTCTGTGGTGATTCATGTATTGGGGCGTAACCAAGGCGCAGAAGCTCCGGTACTGACGTTGGAGGTAACTCGCGAAAATTGGCGAACACGTCCGGACACTCGAACTTGGGCTACTTATTATCGGACAGCAAATAATTTACTAGGCTTTCCATTCAGCCCAACGGATGCTCCTATTAGTCCCACATCAGGAACTCCCTTCATACCAGCTATTCCAGCCACTGTTGCCCCTTCGCCCAATCCGAGTGCGCCCGATCAGCCCCTCTCAGAACCACCAACCTCCAGTGATATTAAATAGTGAGGGGCAATCTCCTCTCCTGGAAGCTGTAGAAGCGAAACCTGGCAATCAAAGCTAGGAAAGCTTGGAATCTCCCGATCGGGCTTCTAAACAGTCAGGCCACCCCTTGCAGCAAACAAGTCAGGTGGCCCAATGATCATAAAAGCTGATTAAGCGTAAACGCTAAGTTAAAGCGGCAATGCTTAGCGACTACGAAAGCGCTGTCTACTTTGTTTATGCTTCGCTAGCGCTTTCCGCTTTTCCTTTTCCAGGGGAGTTTCAAAATGGCGCTTCTTTCTCATATCTTGAAAGATCCCTGCCCTAGAAACTTGGCGTTTGAATCGTCGTAATGCCGATTCAATTCCTTCGTTTTCACCCAAGATAATTTGAGCCATGCTGCCATTCTCCTCCTGTTGAAAGTAATCATCTTCTGAAGCGAAAATAACAAAACGACCTGTAGAATCGCGTAGCTACTCGAATCTACAAGGGCTCTGCTATTGTTCAGCGAGATGCAGTGATGATGGATGCTACGGTCTGGTCAAACCAAGACTAAACCTTAATTTTTGCGCCCCCTAGATTCACTTGGATGAATTCTCGATTCAACCTACATTGCTCAATCTAAGATGTTCAACCTAAATCGCTCAACCTGAGATGCTTACGATCCAAGATGTTTGATCTTGGCCATTCAATCCAAGTGAAATTTAAGGGCGATCCCATTTGGCTAGGGTAAACAGAAGGTTTTAGTACCGACGATCGCGGCGACCGCCACCACCACCACCATTACCCCAACCGCCGGAAGAGGGGCTCCGCTCTTCCCGAGGCTTAGCCTTGTTGACCTTCAGATCGCGCCCCATCCACTCAGCCCCATCCAATGCCTCGATCGCGACATCCTCTTCCGCAGACGTTGCCATCTCCACAAAAGCAAATCCCCGGAAACGCCCCGTTTCCCTATCAACCGGTAGTTGGATACGCTTAACCGCACCATATTCTGCAAATGTACGCTCCAAATCTTCCTGCGTCACTTGATAGGATAGGTTACCAACGTAAATCGACATGTCTGAATCTCCGAAAAAATACGTGTAGAGAGGCTAAATTCGGAGAAACACCGTTGAACACTGTTTGGGTGAAGCAAATTTGAGTTCCAGAGCCGAAAAAATCATCTTTACGACCTGACTATAGCACAGGAAATCTCCAAGGTGGGGGATGAATCTGTAGAATTTTCTGAATCATGCCCTTCTAATTTTCTAGAAAAGCTAAAAAAACAAAACCTGAACAAATTCATGGAGAATCACCCTAGTGGAGCGTCAAGCTTAAAATTGTGAGTGACATTATTCCAAATCGACTATTCCATAAGGATTCTGGAGATCACTAACGCACAAAATCAAAATTGACAGACCACTAGGGCAATTCTCCATGAATTCACAATCAAAAATTAATGAGTCAGTGATGAATTAAAGGAATGAACATGCCAGTGATTAACAGTGATTAACTACGTCAGCAATTCAGTCAGTCAGTGATTCATTCATTCAGTGATGAATAAATGAGGCGGCGAAAAGTCCTATACTCCGACTCGATCGGGCAATGTCAGGGTCGGTTCCTGGGGCATTGGGTCTGGATTGGGGGATGTTGTCACATATTCCGCCAACTGAGCCTTAATCTGAGTCCGAACAATTTGCCGATATTCCAAGAAATGTTCTCCCAAGGCACAAATGCCCAAATAGGGTTCCCACACCTTGGGATTGTGCCGAAAAATGTTGAGTAAATACCACCAAAAACGCCAGCGCGTCTTACGAACGATCCCTTGCCGCCAACAGAGGGTTAACAAGGCTCGAATATTCACCCAGCTCACCTGACGGACTCGACTGGGACACACCGGGGCACCCAATTTCAGGAAATGGCGATAGGTGCGATCCAGATAGGCCATGGGATCATACAACCGCCAAAACGCATCGACGTACTCCTGCGCAATGTCTTCGATCGGACGAGTCGGCACAAAATTCATCAAGGTGGTTTGATTCATCCCCGAGGTGTTGCGATCGGGATCAACCAACCGCCCCTCCCGATTGAGCCGATGCCACAACGCTGTGTCAGGTAATGCCTGCAACATACTGAACATCGCTGTGGGAATCGTTGTTTGTTCCACAAACCGCACAATCCGATCGCCCGCGCCGGCCTGTTCTCCATCAAAGCCAATAATAAACCCAGCCATGACTCGTAATCCTGACTGGACAATTTTTTCCACCGATTCTGCCAGGGACGATCGTGTATTTTGGAATTTTTGCGTTAAAGCCAAACTGGCTTCATCAGGAGTCTCAATCCCCAAAAAGACCGCATTAAAATTACACGCCACCATTAAGTCCATCAATTCTTGATCATGAGCCAGATCGATTGATGCTTCTGTATTAAACCGAAAGGGATAATTATGGGCCGCCATCCATGGCTTTAGTTCCCGGAGTAATAACTTGACATTGCGTTTATTGCCAATAAAGTTATCATCCACCATGAAAATACTGCGCCGCCACCCCAATTCGTACAGCCGCTCCAATTCTGCTAGGAGTTGGCTGGGAGACTTCGTGCGGGGCTTACGGCCATAGAGCACAATAATGTCACAAAATTCGCACTGAAAGGGGCAGCCCCGCGAAAATTGCACGGACATACTATCGTAGGCATCAAAATCCAGTAAATCAAATCGAGGAATGGGCGTAGTGGTCACGTCCGGTTTCTCTCCATTGGAGCGGAAAATACCCGATCGCTCCCCCTGGTCGATCGCCGCCACAAAAAGCGGTAGTGTAATTTCGCCCTCATCTAAGATTAAAAAATCCGCCCCCGACGCGATCGCTTCCTGGGGCAGGGCTGTGGCATAGGGCCCCCCCACGGCAACCAGTTTCTGGCGCTGTTTAGCCGCTTGAATTTGGGCCAGAAAATCTTCTTTTTGCACAATCATGGCGGAGAGAATCACCAGATCGGCCCAATCCCAATCCGCTGGTGTAATCTCCGTGACATTGTGATCGACCAGTTTAAATTCCCATTGTTGGGGCAAAATTGCAGCAACGGTCGCCAGCCCCAAAGGCGGTAACATGGCTTTGCGATCGACCAGTTCCAACGCTTTCTCAAAAGACCAAAAACTCTTTGGAAACTGAGGATAAATTAATAAAACCCGCATAGCACCTCAATCGGAACGCTGGGTGGACTTGCCCTACAGCTTAGCGTGACCTGTTCCGTTCTTGGTCAGTGTTAAGGTTTTGTTGGGTTTTGGTTTAGTTCAATTCTGGCTCAATTCCGTTATTTAGGCTAAAAAATCGTGTTTTTTGGGCTTTTACATTCCTTGGGATGCAGCGCACCCAGACAGTCAGAGCGGCCCTTTGCCCTCTACAATGGGGATCAGATTCAGTCAAGCATCTTGTTTCCCATGAAGCGGCGGGATTTTCTGTGGAGATCAGGACAGGTACTCACGGGGTTGGGCGTGGGCCAAACCGTGCTATCCCAGACCCTTTGGCCAATCCCTGCGGCTGAAGCTGCACCGATCGGGCAGAACCCCCAAAAATTAGCTCTGCTGATTGGAATTAATCAATACCCCGACGCTAGCTTGAAGGGATGTCTGACGGATCTCGAATTGCAACAGAAACTCTTGATTCATCGCTTGGGATTTGCGCCTGAGAATATTTTAACCTTGGCGGATAGTGCCGCCACTTCCGACGCGATCGCTGCAACCATTCGCGAACACTTAGGGCAACAGGCGACTGCGAGCACGATCGTCTTCGTCCACTTCAGCGGCCTTGGCTGCATTGGCAAAACGGGACAGCCCACCTTGCTGACGGCGAACAAAGGGGAAATACCCTTGGCCCAATTGGCACAGTGGTTAGGGGCGCTGCCCACAGACAAAATCACCACTATTCTCGATACCAGTTTTCAATCCAGTGGCGAGGGCGTGCAGGGCAATGTGCGTCTGCGATCGCGCCCTCCCTTAGTCACTGCTGACTTCTCCGATCTGGATACCGCTCCGGATACAGCCTTTTCTACCCTCTCCCAACTGCCGTCCTTTCCAGGGCTACTTGTGACCGCCACCACTGACCGATTCCCTGGCGCTACACCTTCTGGGCAAGCTGTTCTACAATCAGCCACCGAACTGGATTTTGCCTCTTGGAGCGCTGGACGGTTGACCTATGGCTTGACCCAGGCCCTCTGGCAGGCGGCTCCAGGCACACCGTTCCAGACGGTCTGGGCAATGACCCGAGCAGCCATGCAGCCCCAATCGCCAGGATTGACGGGCACCAAGCTCAAGGAACAAGCCTCAGCCCCTGGGGCCTTCTCCCTTAACTCCAGTGGTGGCATTGGTATCATCACCACCGTCAATCCTGAAACGGGTATTGGCGAAGCTTGGTTAGGAGGGCTGCCTGCCACGGTTCTCGAACAATTGATGGTTCGATCGCTGTTATTGATTCAAGCCGAGGAGGGCATCGTAGGTCAGGTTCAACTCTTGGAACGAACGGGTCTACGTGCCAAAGTGCGGTTTGTCGAATCCACCACCCCAGAGCACCTTTGGGCGATCGCTCCGGGGCAAGCACTTCAGGAATCAATCCGAGTCTTACCCCGACAGTCGGAATTAACGATCGCCCTCGATCAGCACCTGACGAAGGTTGAACGGGTCGATGCCGTCAGTGCGCTGTCCAACGTTCCCTACTTGACTGCCATCAATGCAGGAGAGGGAGCCGCAGACTGCCTGCTGGCCAAAATGGATGAGCAGGCAACCCAAGTTGCGCTGTTGCCTAATACACCGATGTCAGAATTGGTGGTTCCCGTCGGTTATGGGCTCTTTACCCCCACCCAAGCCCCTATTCCCCACACCCAAGGCGATCGGGGGGAAGCTGTTAAAGTGGCCATTAAACGTCTATCGCCAACCCTCCAAACCCTCTTAGCTAAAAAAATTCTCCGCAGTACAGAAAATATAACCGCCTCTAAACTGGGACTTCGAGCCACCCTGGACATGGTCTCTCCGGAGGTCAAAGCATTGACCCAGCAAATGACAGGGCCCATCCGTGCCAAGACGATCGTATCCCTAGACAGTCCAACGGTTCCCGCAGGCAGTCATCTGCAATATCATCTACAAAATTTGGGTTCCCAAATGCTGTACTGGCTTTTGGTCGGTTGGGATAGTCGGCGCAATAGTTATTTGATTCTACCGACCTTGAATTCCGCCTTTGGAGAAATTGTCCCTGGTTTAACTCAGCCATTGATGAGCAGTCCAGCCAATCCGGAATGGATTGTGCGCAATACGACGGGGATGGCCGAAGCCTTTCTGATCGCCAGTACAACTCCCTTTTCTCGCACTCAAGCCTGTGTGCCCACCGATCCTGATAATTTTCTTCACCCCCTCGATCGGCCCTTGGAAATTGTCCAAGCCATCCTTCAGGATCTCCAAGCCGCCAGTCCAACGGCGCAAAGTGTCAGCCAACCAGAAACGATCGCCCTTGACCACCAAACCTGGGCAACATTGCGCTTTACCTACCAAGTGGTCTAGCCACCAAATCACAGAGCCTGTTGCAAGGTATCGCGATGGAATCCACGCCAGGATTTCGTTTAATATTGTGAGTTATTGTGACTCATAGTAGCTACCTGTTGCAGTCTGGGTAGAATAATGATATCTAGGAAAGCCTTAGAGGGAATCATCCCAAGTTTCACTGGGTGGCATGGAGCCATGCTCCACTGTCATTCTACGTTTTACCACCGGGATTGCATGAATTATGCACAAATAAGGTTCATAAATCTAGAATAACGGCGATTTCTCCTTCAATTTTCTCCTTTTTGTCCTTCGTTGATCATTCTACCCATCCTCATCCTGCTTACGATTGCACAATACGATTGCACACGTTTTAGTTGTGATTGCGTTGTGATTGCGTTGTGATTGCGTTTCGATTAGTTGTGATCGCGTTGTGATTGCGTTGTGATTAAGTCGTGATTCATTGCGATCGAGCCCCCTAGACCCCGCATCACAGGGGATTGAGGCACAACCTTGAACCATGGGTAGAACGCACTCCTCGTACTCTTCAACTGGGTTGAAATAGGCTTCTTATGGATGACCTGACTGTTTTTGGACGAAAGGAAATAATGGCCCGTGGTGCAGCACTGCGCCAAGTTGCAAAGGGGCTACCCCGATAAATGACAGCCGTTGACCCCTTAAACCTGTGTGTGGGCTCTGTGAATGATCCCTGGGAGTGATGATGAGAAATACCCATTTTAGTGAACTAGATCAACTGCGAGAACAGGTTGCTACCCTTGAGCAACTGCAATCCCTTTATGAACAGGAATCAATTAAGAAAACCCTTCAATTAGAGCAAGCATTACAGGCATTACATGAACAGAATCAATATTTAGAACAAATTTCGCAGGAACTGACGGGCTTATCGACCTTCCAACAGGCCATTTTAGATAGCGCTAACTTTGCCATTATTTCCACGGATCTGAATGGCACTATTCAATCCTTTAACGTTGCCGCCGAGCGGCTATTAGGGTACACAGCGGCGGAAGTGGTGGGCAAAGTGACGCCCGCGCTGATTCATGATGGCCAAGAGGTGGTCGATCGATCACGGCGGTTATCCATCGAGTTGGAAACTTCGATCGAACCTGGCTTTGAAGTCTTTGTCGCGAGGGCCAAGCGGGGACAAATTTCGGAGGAAGAGTGGACCTATATTCGCAAAGATGGGTCACGGTTCCCTGTGCTGCTTTCGATTACGGCCATTCGGAAGGAGCACGATGAAATTACGGGATTTCTGGGCATTGCCAAGGATATTACCGCTCAAAAACAAGCGGAACAGAAACTCCAGGATATCAACGCTGCTCTAAATCAGACTGCCATTGTCGCGATTACCGATGCCCAAGGAATCATTACCTTTGTCAATGACAAGTTCTGTGAAATCTCCCAATATCAGCGGGAAGAATTGCTTGGGCAAACTCACCAAGTTGTGAATTCGGGGTACCATTCCCGTCAGTTTTTTGCAGAGATGTGGCGCACGATCGCCCAGGGCCATACTTGGCGGGGCGAAATCAAAAACCAAGCCAAAGATGGATCCGACTATTGGGTGGACACTACGATCGTGCCATTTCTGGATACTCAAGGTAGACCCTATCAATACTTAGCCATTCGCACCGATATCACCGCCAAGAAAAACGCGGAAGCAGAGTTACAAAAGCTCTCTCTGATTGCCAGTAAAACCGATAACGTGGTCATTGTCACGGATGCCCAAGGCTATATTGAATGGGTCAATGATGGTTTTTACCGCGTCACGGGCTACCAATTGGAGGAGGTGGTCGGTTGTAAACCGGGAAATATTTTGCAAGGGCCAGATACCGCCTCAGCCACCATCGCCGAGATTCGTCAATCCCTCATCCAGCAGCAACCCTTCTCGGGCGAGATTTTGAACTATCACAAAGATGGCACGCCCTATTGGATTCTGTTACAGATTAATCCGATTTTTGCTGAATCTGGCCAATTGACGCATTTCATTGCGATCGAAAGTGAAATTACCGATCGCAAACGGATGGAAACACATTTGCAAAACGAGGTGGAGGAACGTCAACGGGCTGTTCAAGAGCTGCATCAATTAGCAGAGCAGTTAGAAATTAGTAACCGTGAACTCCAGGATTTTGCCTATGTTTCTTCCCACGATTTACAGGAACCCCTGCGCAAAATTCAGGCTTTTGGCGATCGCTTAAAAGCGACCTGCCATGACTCGCTGAATGACAAGGGACAAGATTATTTAGAGCGGATGTTGAATGCGGCCAGTCGTGCCCAAGTTTTGATTAATGATTTGTTAGCCTTTTCTCGGGTCACAACCAAGGGCCAGCCGTTTGAATCTGTGAATTTGGAGGAGGTACTAGAAGGGGTATTGTCTGATCTCGAGATTCGGATTGAGAAAACGGAAGCCACGATCGATTGCGATCCGCTCCCGATTGTGCAAGCCGATCCCCTACAAATGCGCCAAATTCTGCAAAACTTACTGAGTAACGCCCTCAAGTTCTGCCGCGAAGACAGCGCCCCCAAAATTCAGGTGCGATCGCAAATCATGACCAAAAATAACCAAGCTTGGTGTGAATTAAGGATTATCGATAACGGCATTGGCTTTGAACAGAAATATACCGATCGTATTTTCCACATTTTCCAACGTCTCCATGGACGCGGCACCTATGAAGGCACGGGGATTGGCTTGGCAATCTGCCGTAAAATTGCAGAACGCCACGGCGGAACCTTAACCGCTGAAAGCCAACCCGATCAAGGTGCAACGTTTATCTTCACCTTGCCGCTAAAGTCTGCCCCAATGGAGCCTGTCCCAATGGAGTCTCTTCCGATAGAATCTATCCCGGTGGAGTCTCTCCTGACAGCTTCTGGAAACCATTTACCCCAAAGAAATGACCATGGCTAACAAAAGAAAAAGCATCACAATCTTAGTCGCAGAAGACGATGAGGACGATCGGTTTCTGATGCAAGAGGCGCTAGAAGAAAATCGCCTTGCTAACGATCTGCATTTCGTCGTGGATGGGGAAGAGTTAATGGATTATTTGCTCCATCGCGGGGCCTATCATGATCCCAAAACCGCACCCCGCCCCAGTTTAATTCTCTTAGATTTGAATATGCCACGGAAGGACGGTCGTGAAGCCCTCAAGGAAATCAAAGCTGATCCTGAATTACGGCAAATTCCCATTGTGGTACTCACCACCTCCAAGGCGGAAGAAGATATTCTGCGTACCTATGATTTGGGGGTCAGTTCATTCATAGCTAAGCCAGTGGTGTTTGAATCCATGGTGCAAATTATGAAAATGCTGGGCACCTATTGGTTTGAAATTGTCGAGTTACCCGATCGAGCCTCCTAAACCACCCTCGCGATCCTTGCCCCTTCGCTCCCATATTGCACACCAGAGCTTGTCCATCATTACATTCAAGAACCGCACACCCAAGAACCGCACACAAGCTATGACTGATGCAGGAAACCTTACACAACTGACAGGCTGCGATTTGGCACTCCAGCAACAACTGACCCAATCCACCTTGTTGGCCTCCGTCCTCCAAAGAATTCGCAGCTCCCTGGAGCTAGACCAGATTTTAACGACGATCGTGGAAGAAGTTAGAAGCTTCCTTCAGGCCGATCGGGTGGTGGTGTTCCAAGTGTTTGCCGACGGCACCAGCAAAGCCACTGCGGAATCGGTCGGGGAATCCTGGGGCAGTATTTTTGAAGTCACCTTTCCTCCGGAAGCCTTTCCCCAGAGCTGCTACAACAGTTATCTGAACGGCAGAATTACCCGCATTTGCGATCGGGAGCAGGCGGAGATTGTGGACTACATGCGCGGGTTTATGGCGACCTTTGATGTGCAGGCGTGGCTTTCGATCCCGATTATTTTGGGCGATCGGCTCTGGGGACTGATCCTCTCCCATCAATGTTCTCAGCCGCGCAAGTGGCAGGATTGGGAAGTCGCTTTCATGCGTCAATTGGCAAGACAACTGGAAATTCCTTTAGAGCAAGCGGAACTCTATCGTTGTTTGCAGGTAGAACTGGAGGAACGGAAAAAAGTGGAAGCGGAGTTACGGGAACTCACAGAACGCCTAGAGCGTAGCAATAAGGAGTTGGAAAGCTTTGCCTATGTGTCTTCCCATGATTTACAAGAACCCCTGCGCAAAATTCAAGCCTTTGGCGATCGGCTGAACAGTCGATCGCGTCATTTACTAGACGAAAAAAGTCAAGACTACCTACAGCGCATGCTGAACGCAGCCAACCGCGCTCAAGTGCTGATTGACAACCTGCTTACCTTTTCGCGGGTGACCACCAAAAATCAACCCTTTACAGCGGTCAATTTACGAGATGTCATTGATGGAGTGTTGTCCGACCTAGAAATTCGCATTGAACGAGTGGGCGGAACTGTTGAGGTGGGTGAATTGCCTAGGATTGAAGCCGATCCTCAGCAAATGCGTCAACTGTTTCAAAATCTGTTAGGCAATGCCCTTAAATTCAGCCACGAGGGGGTGCCGCCAGTGGTCAGGGTCACTGCAACCGTGGAACAGGAAAAGGTGAAGATCTCTGTCGCCGATAACGGGATTGGATTTGAGGAAAAGTATCACGATCGCATCTTTGAAGTATTTCAACGCCTCCATGGTCGATCGGACTATGAAGGAACGGGCATTGGCCTCTCGATTTGCCGCAAAATTGTAGAACGCCACCGAGGAACGATCGTTCCCTACAGTCAACCCGGTGCCGGAGCCACCTTTGTCATCACCTTACCCCTGCAACAGCAGGCTCCGATTTAATAAGAAATTTCTAGCAGGAACTTTACTGCGCGGGTTATGACCTAGGCTGATCCTTGGGGATGCCCTTGAGGTATCCCGGTTCTCGAGCACCCTTTATTACCATCAAGTTGTCCATCTTTCGCCCCTATGATTCGATCCACAACCGTTCTGCCTCTCCAACGAGTTCATCCATGGCTACAGAGATTTGCCGAGTTTTATTGGTCGATGATGACGAAGATGACTACATTGTCACCCGAGATTTTTTGAGTGAGGCCGAGCAGGTTGTCTTCAAACTTACCTGGGTAGATCACTACAAGGCTGGACTCGCAGAAATTAGCCAAAATCGTCATGATGTCTACTTGTTAGATTTTCGTCTAGGGAAGGAAAATGGGCTGGAACTTTTACAAGCTGCGTTGCAATTGGGCTGTAAAAAACCAATTATTTTGTTAACCGGGGTAGGAGATCACGACATTGATCAGAAGGTGATGGCAGCGGGGGCGTCAGATTACTTAGTGAAGGGCAAAACTTTGAGTGCAACCCTGTTGGAACGTTCGATTTTGCATGCGATCGAACGGAAGCGATCGGAACTGCGACAAAATCAACTGGTGGCAGAGTTAGCGATCGCAAATCAAGAACTGAAGGACTTTGCCTACATCGTATCCCACGATCTCAAAGCCCCCCTACGAGGCATCGCATCCTTAGCCGACTGGTTGTTGCGGGATTATGCCGATCGCTTGGATGAAGACGGGCAGGAAATGCTGCAACTGATGCGAGGTCGGGTAAGGCGCATGGGGACTTTAATCGACGGCGTCTTGCAATATTCTCGGGTGGGCCGAGTCCGAGACGAAAAAACCGAGGTTGATCTGAACCAACTCGTGGCGGAGGTGATTGATATGGTTGCTGTGCCAGGAGAGATGAAGATTATGATTGAGACCACGTTACCGACGGTTTTGGTGGAACGCACCCGGATTCAGCAAGTCTTTCAAAATTTGATTAGCAATGCGGTCAAGTATATGGGCAAACCCGAGGGCACCATTCGAATTGGTCATACCCAGGAAGAAAACTTCTGGCAATTTTTTGTTGCAGACACAGGCATTGGTATTGAGGAACGACATTTTGACAAAGTATTCCAAATTTTCCAAACCCTAGTACCCCGAGATAAATCGGAAAGTACAGGCGTCGGCTTAGCGATTGTCAAAAAAATTGTTGAACTCTATGGTGGACAACTCTGGCTCCAATCTAAAGTGGGCCAAGGGAGTACGTTCTTTTTTACCCTGCCCTATGGTCTTTCTGATTCAAACTGCCTGATTGAGGATGTATGAAACGTTCTGACCCTATTCTGCTGGTAGAAGACGATCGGATCGATGTCCTTAACGTCAAACGAGGACTTCGCGAGATTCAGGCCACCAACCCATTGTATGTCGTAGAAGATGGCGAAGAAGCTTTAGAATTTTTACGGAATGCCCAGAATCCTAAACCTGCTCTAATTTTACTAGATCTGAATATGCCCCGTATGAATGGATTAGAGTTACTTCAAGTGCTCAAAGGTGATCCAGTGTTAAAGATGATTCCGGTGATTATTCTTACAACTTCCCAGGAGGAAAAAGATCGACAAGAAAGTTTTAGGCTGAGTGTTGCAGGATATATGGTTAAACCCTTAGATTACGAAAACTTTCTAGAAATTCTACAGGCTATTTACCAATACTGGCTACTCAGCCAATCTCCCAACGAGATGAGTTCATAGTGAACTATCTAGTATTCTATGGTTAATTAATCAAGAACTAAGCTTCCTGGCTGTTTTGCTACTGTTTCACACTGACTTGTTTTACGCTGACTTGTTTCGCACTGACTTGTTTCGCACTTACCCTCTAACATTCCTATGAGCTCTGCTGCTGCTCCATCCATCAAAGTTCTACTAGTGGAAGACGATGTCATTGATCAATTGGCTTTTACTCGTTGCGTCAAGCAGACGTTTCTTCCCTATCAATATACCGTAGCAACTTCTCTGGCGGAGGCGCAATCTGTTTTAGCCCAAGACTCCTTTGATGTCGCAATTCTGGATTTCCATTTAGGGGATGGAACGGCTTTGGAGCTCGTGGAACAAGTCCAGGCCCATAAGCTACCCTTCATTATTGCAACGGGCAGCGGTGATGAAGAAATTGCAGTACGCTTAATGCAACAGGGAGCTTACGATTATTTAATTAAAGACCCCGATCGCAATTATCTTAAAATCCTATCTACCACAGTTGATAAAGCGATCGCGCGGAAACAGGCTGAAGAACTGATTCAATTACTAACCCACGCCGTCCAGCATGTGCGCGATGGCATTTATATTGCGGATCAAGACAATCGCTTACTGTTTATTAATCAATCCCTAGCAGCCATTTGTAACTGTTCTCCGGCTGCGGCGATCGGGCGATCGATGCAAGTCCTCAACCAGCCAGCCCTCACCCAACTGGTCACGGCGAGGGCTGCTGATTTTGATCAGTTAGCCTCGGATACAGAAGTCGAAATTTGGGATTCCAGTGGCGTAGCCAGCCCCATGCTACTCTCGGAATCTCACTTAGCTCAACCGGGCGGCCATCTTCTGCGGATTGGAATTCTGCGGAACATTAGTTCCCTGAAGCAAGTGGAGCAAGATCTTCGCATCGCCCGAGAAGAGCTAGAACGGAAAGTGGAAGAACGCACGGCTCAACTCCAACAGGCCAATCAGGCATTAGAAGAACTCAATACGGAACTGGAACATCGAGTTGCCCTACGAACAGCAGAATTACAAGAGCGGGAAGCCCAACTTCAGGACTTTCTCGACAATGCCAACGACTTGATTCAAAGTGTTGCGCTTACAACGGGTTGTTTGGAATATGTCAACAAAGCATGGCGAGAAACCCTGGGCTACACAGAGGCCGAAGTTCAGGCAATGACGCTATTTGATGTGCTACATCCCACTTGCCAAATTCACTATCAAGCCATGATTGACTCCATGCAAGCGGGAACGTTATTCAGAGTTGAACAAGTTGAACTAACGTTGATTACGAAAGACCAGCGTAAAGTGTTGGTGGAAGGCAGTATTAACTGTCGCTACGAGGCCGATCGACCCGTTGCCACCCGTGCCATTTTGCGCGATATTACCGATCGTCGCCAAGCAGAACAAGCGTTGCAGAATAGCGAAAAATTCTTGGATTCTATTATCGAAAATATTCCCAATATGATTTGTGTGAAGGAAGCCAAGGATTTGCGGTTTGTGCGATTTAATAAGGCGGGAGAGGAACTTTTAGGCTATCCGCGAGAAGCGTTAATTGGCAAAAATAACTATAATTTGTTCGCCCCGGAAGAGGCAGATGAATTTACAGCCCAAGATCGAGCAGTTTTAGCCTCTCAACAAGTTTCAGAGCTCCTAGAAAATGAAATTCACACCCATCATCAAGGCGTACGCTTCCTCCATACCAAAAAGTTAGCCATTGCCGATGAAGAAGGCAATCCGCAATATTTGTTAAGCATTTCTGAAGATGTCACCGATCGCAAACAGATTGAACAGGCGATGAAACGCCAACTGGCAGCTATAGAAGCGGCGATCGATGGCATTGCCATTTTACAAAATGATACTTATATCTATCTCAATCAAGCCCATTTGTCACTGTTTGGTTACGAGCAACCAGAGGAACTCTTGGGCCAAAGTTGGCGAATGTTATACAGTCCAGAGGAAATCGAACGGTTTGGGCAAGAAGTGTTGCCTGTATTAGGGCGCGATCGATCCTGGCAGGGCGAAGCGATCGCGACTCGAAAAGATGGTACGCAATTTGCAGAGGGGCTCTCCCTCACATTAACCGACGAAGGCTTAATGATTTGTGTCTGTCGGGATATCAGCGATTACAAAGAGTATGAAGCACAGTTACAACAAACGAATGAACAATTAGCTCGCGCCACCCGATTAAAGGATGAATTTCTTGCAAATATGAGCCATGAACTCCGGACTCCCTTGAATGCAATTTTAGGCATGACGGAAGGCTTACAAGATGCCGTGTTTGGTGAGATTAATCCGCTACAACTCAAAGCTCTGAACACGATCGAACGCAGCAGCAATCACTTACTGGAATTGATCAATGATATTTTAGATCTCGCTAAAATTGAAGCAGGTCAAGTCACATTAGAGTGTTCAACCACCCCAATTAATCAGCTTTGCCAATCCAGCTTAGTCTTTATTCGGCAACAGGCGTTAAAGAAACAAATTCAACTTCAAGTGACAATTCCCAAGGGACTGCCGGATCTGTGGGTGGATGAGCGACGAATGCGCCAGGTACTGATTAATCTTCTAACGAATGCAGTGAAATTTACGCCGGAAGGCGGAACCATTACTCTAGAAGTAAGTGCGGTAGCAACCACGGCAACGATGTCCACCGCCGCCATTCAGTTTGCTGTCATTGATACTGGCATTGGCATTGCTCCAGAGAATATCAAAAAGCTATTCCAACCGTTTATCCAAGTGGACAGCGCCTTGAATCGGCAGTACCAAGGCACGGGGCTAGGACTCTCCTTAGTCAAACGTATTGTGGAAATGCATGGTGGGGAAGTAGGGCTCCACAGCCAAGTGGGCGAAGGGAGTTGCTTTACGATTACTCTTCCCCTCGCTGAGCTTGCTCATCCATTCACTGCAACAGCACCCGATTTAGATCCCAATTGAGATCTAGCACCCACTTCCCCAGAAACCCATCTGTGAAAACAGAGATAGGAGGCATTGCGCGATCGCGTCCTTTTCTACGTTTTTGTAATGCAAGAGCGATCGACTTTTTAGGTGACCCGTGGGCAGTCGTTCTGATGCTTCTTACCTGAGTCATGTTTCTGCTGTTGCACGGGGTTTGGGGGCATTGCGCGGGGCTCTCTGTACCGTTCAAAATCACTGCTTTGACATCGGGAAAGTGTTCGAGGAATTCCTTATATCAAATCGCGATCGCTATTGATGGAAAAGGAAATTGAGTTCATTGCGTAAACTACTCAAATCTCCAACACGACTGATTAAAACCTGTTCCTTTCCACCATCTTCTAAGCGTGTTTTCCAATGCTGGATCACCTCTAAATTATTCATCCAAAACTGCACCACCGAATCCACCACCTCATCCAAGATCCAATCATGGTTCCGAGGAATTTGCTCGATCGAAGTTAATACAGCATCCAACGTACAGCGATTACTCAAAACATATTCCACTTGGACTGGATGTATCTGACTAGACCGTTCCTGTTGTTGTTCAAAAAAGTATAAAATTGGTGCAACGCCCACAATGTCAAATAAATACTTCATGGACAACTCTTGAGAAGAAAAACAACATTTTGAAAGTATCTATTCTAGAAAATTGCAACGAGATTGTATAGCAGAGATGAACATATTTTAACCATTGTTGAGAATTGACCCATTCCATCAAATAAGATGGGAGAAAATTTAAATATTTCAAGAAAATTGCAGACAATTTGTTGGTTTAGCTACAGCAAATTAGATAAGCCGTAGGGGTTTAAACTGATTTCCATCTTCCCTATCCATGCGATCGAGTGCTTTGTTTTTAGGAATTGATTTTGGTACCTCTGGGGCACGGGCGATCGCGATCGACGCTACGGGCGCAATTCAAGCCCAAGTTCCCCTTCAGTATCCCGCAGCCCTGCCGGATCAGCCCCTGACCGATCTCTGGCAACAAACTCTTTATCGATTGTTGGAACAATTACCCATTAGCGTGCGATCGAACTTGGCAGGCATTGCGATCGATGGCACGTCGTCTACCGTTCTGGTCTGCGATACGTTAGGTAGACCGATCTCAGACCCCATTCTCTACAACGATAGTCGCGCCGCTGACAAAGTTGCCATGCTGCAAACCCTGGCACCGCCTGATCACACTGTCCTCAGCGCCACTTCTAGCCTCGCCAAACTCCTGTGGTTTGCAGATCAGCCCTATTTTGACCAGGCTCGCTGTCTGCTCCACCAAGCTGACTGGCTCAGTTTTTTACTCCATGGACAGTTAGGTATCAGCGACTATCACAATAGCCTCAAACTGGGCTATGACGTAGAAACCTTGGCCTATCCGAGCTGGTTAGAAACTCATTCCCTCCAGTCCCTACTGCCGCAGGTTGTGGCTCCAGGCCAAGCGATCGGGCCGATTCGATCGCCCCTAGCACAACGGTTTCACATTCCAGCCACTTGTCTGATCCATGCGGGTACTACCGATAGCATTGCAGCCTTTTTAGCCAGTGGAGCCCAGCAGCCAGGGGAAGCCGTAACATCGTTGGGATCCACTTTGGTCTTGAAGCTATTGAGTTCCACGCGACTAGAGGTGTCCCGCTACGGCATTTACAGCCATCGTCTAGGCAACTTGTGGCTCGTGGGCGGTGCATCAAATACGGGAGGCGCGGTTCTCCGAAAACTTTTTACCGATGCCGAAATCGCACAACTCAGTCAACAAATCGATCCAAACCAGCCCACTCAGTATGATTATTACCCCTTACTCCAACCCGGCGATCGCTTTCCCATTAACGATCCAACCTTGCCCCCCCGCTTGGCACCCCGTCCAGCCAGTTCTAAAGAGTTTTTGCAGGGACTGTTAGAAGGAATCGCCCGCATTGAGACCCAAGGCTATCGCTTACTAGAAGACCTCGGCGCGACGCCCTTACAGCAGGTCTATACAGCTGGAGGAGGGGCAAAAAATACGACTTGGACGCAAATTCGGGCAAAATCTCTCGGAATCCCTGTACAAGCTGCTCCTTACACCGAAGCTGCCTATGGCACAGCCAAACTAGCTGCCGGACTGGGGCTAATTCCCGATCGAGCAGCGTGATAGAGTTTTTCAAGTTTTGTTCCCATGTCAATTCCCCGACGATTTCAATTCTTCCAAAGGTGCGGGGAATACTGAGGGCGTGGGTTACGCATCAAACTTCGATTTCTCTATACGCATGTGGCGCAAGTTTAACAATTGGTGGCAAGCAATCCGGACCTATCCCGATATGAGGCCCGACCTACAACTGCGCCGAAAAATTAATAAAACCTTGCGCGATCGCTCTGCCTACGGATCCCATGATTGGTATCGTTGCTTCTGGGAGCCTTTAGGTATCAAACCGGAACTGGCTCAGTTTCTCTATAGCAAATTAGAAACGTACTCCGGCTTAGAAGCGGCTCGGTTGCTCCCGAGCGATCGCCTGATTGAGGATCTTCATATTCCCTTGGTTTGTTGGTATGACTGGGAATGGGATCTCTGTGAAGAGTTCGAAGGTCAGTTTGGGGTTGAGTTGTGTCCAACCTTTGATTTGAACGAGTTGAAGACCTTGAAAGATTTATTTCTTTGCTTAAATCAAAAATTAATTCAGTAATCCAACGCTCCAGTAGAACGTTCTGACTTGAAATCGTGGCTTGATCGTCGTCAGTCGCTACGCTACGCTATTAGCCGATTAGCCTGTGTTTCGGTATTTCCAGTCTCTATGAATAAACCTCTAAATCTCGAACAATCCCGCGCGATCGCCCAAAAAACCGGTCGTAAGGGCAAATCTCCATTTGACACTGCGTACCAAGCTGCCTTGGAGATAGGAGAAGAGGTGCTGTATGTACAGGGCTTTCTGGTATTTCCCGGTACGCCTTTTCAACCGATCGAACATTGCTGGTTGGAACTGGCAGATTGCTTAGTGGATCCCAATATCCATCAACTTAAACAGAAGGCAGAAGATTTGTATTATTTTTCTGCCCAATCACTGACCCTCAAAGAACTTAAAGCTGCGATCGAAGAAGCACAAGAGGATTACCCAGAAGACGATCCACTCCCTATTTATGGAGAAATGCCCTACGAGTACTACGGCGATGTCATGCTAGGCGGCAAGGCATACCAAACCGCCTACGAAGCAGCAAAAGCCAAAAGCCAAGAGCTAAACCGTCCTAAGAAAAAAAGTGAGGATTAAGGGGTTGAACGGCGAGTGAAGTATAGCGAGTGAAGTGTAGGGTTGACTGAAGTAGAATGCTGACATCCCCCCGGCCCCCCCGGCCCCCCCGGCGACCTAGGTGACGGGCTGGGCACAGGCATACTGTAAAACCTCGTAACCACTGCTACCCTGACGCGGCTGCACTAAGGTGCCTGTATCTCCATAGTCAAATCGCTGGATCAATTTCCGATCCTTGCCAAACGCATTAACTCGGCGGAGGCGTTGGGTTTTGGAGCTGCAATCCGCAGACCACCGAATCACAACCCCATGGAGCGCTTCCTCGATCGTATTTTCTAAAAAAGGATTATTAGGCTCTGGAAACTCACGGTATTCCCAGTAGGTCACCGTATTGCCAGAACGCTGGATTGAACTGGTGTCAATGAAAAAGGTATCTTTGACAGAATTTTCAGTAATTTTCTTCCATTCCGCAGCGATCGCAGCATTCGGCAGCACTAGGATTGAACAGGCGATCGCCCAAGCAGCTAAACGTTTCATCAATCGGTCTCCAATCAAGACGGACTTAACAAATTTCAAGCAAATTTCAAGCAAATTTCAAGCCAGCACCTTTCCAACAAAATATCGAATAACAGCTTGATTAGGGTTTGGGGGGTTCCGGGGACGGTTGATTGTCGGATGGAGAGGCAGCCGTGCTACCCTTACCTTGAGCCAGATAGGCTTCTACGTTCTTAATTGCTTGTATCGCGTAGGTATCATTGGGACGTTCGTCCAGTGCCCGTCGGAAAAAGATTAAAGCTGTGCGATGGTTACGCTTTTGGGTGGCGGTGTAGCCCACTTGCATGTAGCGATCGTAGGCAGTACTGCGCCCTGCGGACACCTTGACCGTTTTATCCGCAGTACTGGAACTGGTCGCCCCGCTGTCCGTAGGCTTGGTGTTACCTGTGGGCTTAGCAGTATTGGCAGGCTTGTCTTGGGATTGTTGGTACAAGCTAAGGACTTGATTCGTATAGGCAGCAGTACCAGGACTATTGTAAAGGCTGCTATCTCCCGTCATCCACCAAGCTGCAATCCGTCTCACAGTCAACGCTTCATCGCCGTTGGCCTGCTGATTTTCCGTCGTCGCCACGTCTTTAATCACGCAGTTCACAATGTTGCGGGCGGTGACAGGACTATCATTGAACTGCTGCGGCGTTAAGGGTTTCCCTAGGCAAGACTTGGACCAAATGGGGATATTGGTGGCTTTAACGCGCCAATCACTATACAGACCCTCACTTTTGGGACTTTGTACACCAACCTGCCGAAGAGACTCCACCACTCGCGACACTTGACCGTCCGTCATTGCCGCTGTGGCCACTCCACTAAACACCCCACCAAGGCTGAGGCTGAGCGCTACACCGCCCACGATACCCAGAAACTGCGATCGCATATCCTATAAAGTCCAAATCAACTTGAGTTCTTACTAATCTAGACCGATCCTGGCCAGAATGATCGAGAAAACCGAAAACCCGTATTTCAGCATCAATCCAAAGATGGATTTCACAACAAATGTATCCTAGCGGATCTGCTCCTAAAACGAGGGGTTAGGCCAACATTTTCGAGGGACAAAACCCCTGCTTTGAGGGACAAAATTCCTTCCCAAAAGAACCTTTCCGGTCATAAGGGCATAGCGCATAAATAAAATCCCAATTGGGTAGGGGTAGGAGAGTAAAAGGGTAGGAGGGTAGGGGAATGAAGAGGGGATATTATTTCTTTGCAAATCCCTAACTATTCATCCATCCATGGTTGGCGAACCACTGGGGGCTGTCATCATTGAGGTGCTAGACACGCTTGCATTAGAGGTTTCAACCCCTAGCTTGTGCGGTTGGAACGGCCACAGTAAGGCTCATCCCTTAGGTTTTCTAGGATGAATGATGACGACCCTAGAGGGAATCAGGATCAAAAACGGTCATTTTGCGCAACGGTGATTTTGCACAATAGTTGCTCTTACTCTATCTTCTCTATAGACCTCCAAACAACCGGAAAAGTTGCCCCAAACAGAATAAGCATCTACAGCAGAAACCCCAAGAGACGCAGTCGCTAGGTCAAAGAGAAAAGAGGCTTAAGAATGGTTAAGCCTCTTCCTAGGGTGAATATTGACAATTAATGGCAGTCTGACTCACAGGCAACTCTGACTCACAGCCCCACAAAGTTCACTCACAAAGGTCAGACTTGATCCATTGTGTACCTTACTCGTATTAACTTTGCCCGGTGCTTACTTTGCCCAAGTCAGACCTTACCCAGGTTCGGCTGTGCCTATCTCCTTACTTTGCCCAACCATTACCGGCTTGAGCCAGTACATAAGCCGCCACATTCTCAATTTGCTCTGGTTGGAGCTTACTACCAAAGGCAGGCATGGCGTTTTTGCCGTTCGTGATCTGTTTGATGATTGCTTCTGCGGAAGCCATCCCATATTTGTCGAGATCAGCCTGTTGCAGAGTTTTTGTGGGGTTCACAGCATTGCGTCCACCAGCATGGCAAGCTGCACAGTTGGCCGCGAAAACCTTAGCACCTGCGGCAGCATCGGCAGCATAGGATGGCAGGGCAAAGGAAAGGGTGGCAACGATCGCGATCAATCCCAGAAAAAGCTTTCTTAACATTTGAGTACCAGTGTTCTACGCTCGAGGATTACCGTCCCCCATTCTGTTAAGAAAGGATTTACCGGGTCAAAAGACAGAATGTCAAAGATTGCAGAACTGTAATAAGACGGATGGTCAAAGATTGCAATGTGTAACGCGGCTGGCGATCGGTTGCGTCCCCGAGGAGTGAGATAATCCAGCGTGCACCTGCTTAGGAAACTGCTTAGGAAAATGGCTATGAACCAACCTGCCGTACCCTCTACTGCTGACCTATCCCCGTGGGGAACCCCCCTCAAACCCGGAGCGCAACGCCTGTTACTCCTTGGTTCAGGGGAATTGGGGCGGGAAGTGGCGATCGAAGCGATGCGGTTAGGCATTGAAGTGATTGCAGTGGATGCCTACGCCGATGCCCCAGCCATGCAATTCGCCCACCGTTCCCATGTGATCAGCATGTTAGACGGATCCGCCCTGCAATCGGTAATTGAACAGGAGCAACCGAGTTTCATCGTGCCGGAGGTGGAAGCGATCGCAACACCGACGTTGATTGAACTGGAAAAGCAGGGCTGGCGAGTCATTCCAACGGCCAACGCTACGTTTCTGACCATGAACCGGGAAGGGATCCGACGACTGGCAGCAGAAACCCTGGGATTGAAAACTTCGCCCTATCGCTTTGCAGATACCGCAGCGGAATACCAAGCGGCGATCGCGGAAATTGGGCTGCCCTGCGTGGTCAAGCCCGTGATGAGTTCCTCGGGCAAAGGCCAAAGTACAGTGAAGACGGAGGCGGATGTTCTCCCCGCTTGGGACTATGCCCACGCCAAGGGACGGACGCAGAATGATCGGGTCATCATTGAAGGGTTTGTCAATTTCCACACAGAAATCACGTTGCTGACGGTACGGGCGATCGATGGCACCCATTTTTGCCCGCCGATCGGCCATGTGCAAATTAGCGGCGATTATCGCGAATCCTGGCAACCCTGTCCGCTGTCAGAAGCAACCCTGGCGAAATGTCAGGCGATCGCGGCCAAAATTACAGAAGCCTTGGGCGGTTGGGGACTGTTTGGAGTGGAATTATTCATTGAGGGGGATCCCGCTGGGGAACAGACGGTCTACTTCAGTGAAGTCAGCCCCCGCCCCCACGATACGGGCATGGTAACCCTGATTAGCCAAAACATGTCCGAATTTGAGTTGCATGTGCGGGCGATCGCGGGTTTGCCGATCGGCGAAATTGACCTGCTTAAACCCGGTGCCTCAGCCGTGATTCTGGGGACGGAATCGACGGAGAATCCGCAATTCACAGGCGTGGCAGAAGCTTTACAGGTACCGACGAGTAAGTTACGGCTCTTTGGTAAGCCCAAGAGCTATGCCAACCGTCGCATGGGGGTGGCGCTGGCCTTGGGCGAGACGATCGAGGAAGCACGCAATCGAGCAAAGGCTTGTGCAGCCAAGGTACAGGTGGTGCAGGGGTAGGAGGGTAGAACGAGTAGGTGGGTAGGAGGGTAGAACGAGTAGGTGGGTGGGTGCGTGATTTTTTTTATGAATGTGACAATTTCGAACTAACGTTACATTAGATCTGTTGAATCCTAAGCCGCTGGCATGACTGCTCCTATTCCCAACAATTCCCAAGGTTCTCCCGAAGCCAATGACGATCGGGGCTGGATCGATGATATTGTGCCTAATTTGGAACAATCCCCCGAAACTAAGCGGCAGGGGGTTGATCCCCATAGCCCGATCGTCATGGTGGAAACTGCTTTTCTGGCCAGTGCTGCGGGCTTGCTGTGGTTGGTCAATTTTTACTTTCCCCTAGGGCCAATGCTGCTCTTCTTTCCGCTGCCGATCGCGATTATTTATCTGCGATGGGGCAATCGGGCGGCAGGGATGGGGGTGCTCGTGTCAACTTTGCTGTTAAGTGTGTTGATGGGGCCTGTGCGGGCGATTCAGTTTTTGATGCCCTATGGTGTTTTGGGTTGGACGTTTGGGAGCCTATGGTTTCGTCGCAGCCGTTGGAGCTTTGCCATTTTTATAGGCACGGTGCTGACGACCTTTGGAACCTTTTTTCGGATTTGGCTAGTATCAATTTTGCTAGGGGATGACCTATGGCTCTATGCCACGATTCAGGTCACGGGGTTTGTGGAATGGATTTTTAATGTTCTGGGCATTCTGCAACAGCCGAGTTTGAATTTAGTTCAAGGGCTAACGGTGACCGCGATCGTCATCAAAAATATCCTCTATGTTGGCTTAGTGCATGTAGTGGCTTATATTCTATGCAATCGCCTTGGCAATCCCATTCCCGATCCGCCCAAATGGATACAAGTGTTGATGGATGAGTAATCGTTGCAAGTACGCCATACTTTGGATAATCGACCCGATAATTGACTGGATAATTGATTGGGATGATTAACATCTATACACAACGATCGCAGGCAGAACGTTGGCTTCAGTGCTACCAAGGACAACAACCAGAATTTGTTTGTGTCCTGGGATTTACAGAGACCGGATTGATTCCAGGCATTTCCGCAGCGGGGGCAACGCCAAACGATCGACGCCATACGGCCCTTGCCGATGCTGAATTTCTCTATTACGGTGTGCAATCCCAACCCCGCTATCCCTTACCCCCCTTACAAGCTGGGGCTTCGCCGACGTTGATTTCTCGGGCGATCGTGGAGCAACTTTCCATCCCTACCCATATCGTTAATGCTGGATTATTAGATTCTCCCCCCATTCCCTCTATTGATTGCGGGGGAGAGGCAGCCCGTTGTCTTAGCACCGGTCAAGCCTTGGATCTGACGACAGTGAAGCATTTATTTCAAACCGGACTTCAACTCGGCCAAAAATTAGGCCAGCATTTGCAAAATCGCTATCTCATTATTGGGGAGTGCGTTGTCGGAGGCACAACAACTGCATTGGCATTACTATTGGGATTGGGCATTCCAGCTCTAGGCAAGGTCAATAGTAGCCATCCCACCTGCAACCACACCCAAAAGCAACAGTTAGTTCAATCAGCGCTGCAAAATCTTATCCTCTCCCCGAACGATGCCCAATATCCCTTACAACTACTGGCCGCGATCGGGGATCCCATGCAACCTGTAGTCGCTGGTATGATGATTGCGGCCAGTTCGTTTTGTGGTGTACTGCTAGCAGGGGGAACACAAATGTTAGCGGTCTATGCCCTCGCCCAACGCATTCAGCAGCATGGAACTTCAGATTTTGAAACCGATCATAGAAACCGACAGAATTTGCAGCAGTTTGTCTGGAACCCTGAGAATATCCTTGTGGGAACCACACGCTGGGTAGCGGAAGATCCCACCGGAGATACGATCGGGTTGAGTAAAAGTATTGGCAAGGTTCCACTGATTGCCACTGCGTTAGATTTTACCCAGTCCCGCTATCCCCAGTTACAAGTCTATGAACAGGGATTTGTCAAAGAAGGCGTAGGAGCAGGTGGCTGCGCGATCGCAGCCCATCTCTACCAACAGTGGAATAATCAACAACTCGTAACTGCCGTGGAAGATCTATTAGACCGTCAACAGCATCTACAAGATTAAGAAATTCGACGAGCTAATAATTGTTCTTCCAAGGCTGCAATTCGATTGTAAGCAGCGGTCAATTGAGCCGTCAGCCGTTGAATTTGCAACTCCGGGGACATGATTCGATCGCTACTTGCAGCCATCGTTTCCGCGCCGTTACTATCGATCAAAATATCTTTGTGATCGGAAAGATCATCCAAAATGTGACGATGATGATTCGTTTCACCACTATGCGAACGTGAATGGATTTGGGTAGTTGCTCGCATCTCACCGAGTGCATTAGAAACCTGACGACTTAGTTCTTCAATCGCCTGGAATAATGCATCCATCTTTTGATTGAGCAACGTAACTTGGGTTTGTAGCGTGTCCATGCGATCGACCCCATGCTCCGTGTAATACCCCCCATCTTAGGGAGGGATTCGATCGAAGGTGGATTTCCTGCGGAATCATTTAACGTTTTATGGAAAAGCCGTTACTTAAGACGCAAAATTTAGTTTACGTTGCGAAATATTTAATCTAAAAATCAATCAGACAGGAATCAAGAAGTTGATAATATACGACCCAAAATCTTCTGCAACCCAATCCTATTTAAAAGAGTTCGAGTTTTCTACAGGATCTCGAGAACGCTTAGGCTGAATTATCTACGGAACTTGCTATATAACGCAAGAATTTGTAACTAAATCGTAATGCCCTGTTACTGTCAGTTGTATTGGACGACCGTGTTTGACGACCTTAATTTGATGACTGTTGTACTTTGCTTTTCAGGGGTAATTTGCTTTTCAGCCGAGCGATCTTCTAGGATCACCCTAGTTGAATTTGTGAATTGTGAATGCTGAGTTTCCAAGCATTTTTTGAAGCCTGCGCAGGACATTGGGCTACCGAGCGTACCTATCATTATCTTGCGGAGAATGAAATTGAACGATCGCACACTGAGTTTCAAGCCAGTCCCTTAGATGACTTGACCAAGCAAAAATTGTTAACAACGGTTTTGTCCGAGCAAGCGCAAAATGACGCTCCCCATGCCTGTCCAGGATTTGCTATTCACTTCGACACCGTCTCGGAAAAGGGAGATCGGGTTGGCATGAGTCTTAAGGCCCTATTTGTTCCAGAAAATCTCCTCAATGCTGACTTAGTTGCGGGGGGGGAATTACCGCTCCCAGTTGCCGCCGCCACCGCAGACCAGGATGACTCGATTATTCGTGGGGTTTATCTTCGGGATGAAGGCTATTCCGAAGGGGGATCGATCGCAGGTCGCTTCACCTACCAACCTAGCCGCCAGATTTTGGAAATGACTACCTTTTACCGGAAATCCGTCGCGGTCGATCAAATGCGCTTTATTTCCCCAGATACCCGACTGCGAACGATCGTCACTTACCACCGTCCTATTACCGCTGTCCCACCTTCGGAAATTCTTCTGGTCGGTTTTGGCGTGGAACATCGGCAGGCTTCTCCAGTGGGATGATAGGGATCCTTCACAATTCCTCAATCCCTCCCTACCAATTCAGCAAAATTAGCGCGAACAACGGTTAGAATTCAGGATGCTGCAATGCGGCCAAATCCTAGCCCTCAATCTTGTCCCGTCAGCCTCGTCCTCATCATGGATCGTCGAACCTTTTTGTCGAGTACTACTGCCCTAGCCCTTGGATCTGCTTTGACAGGATGTCAGGTAGCTAGCCAATCCAGCTTTCGCATTCGGCTACTGCGGGGATCAGTACCTGCATTGCTAACCAAGGAATTTCGCAAGCGCCTTCCCCAGGAAAACTCAATAAATCTGGATGTGCGGCCAGAGGCTCAGTTACAGGATTTATTTAATCTGCTGCAACGCTGGAAACGTCAAGCCACGGGCGAGATTCCCACGCCGAAACCGATCGTGCCCTTGCCCCTTCCCTGGATTGGCCCATCTCCCAATCAGCAAGCGGCCAATGTAGTTAGTTTGGGGAATGATTGGCTTTCGATCGCAATTCGTCAAAAGTTGATTCAACCGATCGGGGTGGATAGTTGGCAAGGCAGCGCACCTGAAGCTTGGGCTGCTTGGAACAACTTACCTCGAATTTTTCAAGATTTAGTGCGGCGTAACGACGAGGGTTTTAATGCGGGCAATGGGCAGATCTGGGGCATTCCCTATCGCTGGGGGAGTTTGGCGATCGTATATCGCAAGGATTTACTAGAACAGAAGGGCATGGCTCCTCCCTCAGATTGGGCTGATCTATGGAGATCGGAGTTTCAGGGACGATTATCACTACCGGATCAACCGCGCGAAGTCATTGGCCTAGTCCTGAAAAAGCTTGGTCAATCCTGCAATCCTAACGATCTACAAAAACTGTCTAATCTTGCTTCAGAGCTACGATCGCTGCAAAGCAATGTCAAATTCTACAGTTCTAAACATTATTTACAAGCCTTGATTCTGGGTGATACCTGGGTGGCGGTTGGCTCCTCAAGCGAAATTCTCACTCAACTACGTCGCAATCCAAACCTTGCTGCTGTATTCCCCCCCTCTGGCACCCTGCTCTGGGCTGATCTCTGGGTACAACCCACCCCGACCCCGCCAGTCACGACCCATTCAAATCTCGATCGCCTCATCGCCCAATGGACCACGTTGGGTTTGCAACCACAGTTTGCCCCCCAGTTCACGTTGATTAGTCAAGGCACTTCACCCAGTCTGGTGACCCTAAAACCCGATACGCTATCGGCTGACCTGCAGCGCAATACACTGTTACTGCCCGATCTCGATCGATTTAATCAAAGTGAGTTTCTTCAGCCCCTTTCCCCGGCTATGGCTGAGCAATACCGCCAGTTGTGGGAATCGATCCGAAAAGCCCCGTAGACCGCCCTCGCACACTTCCCCGTCCTAAGGCGTCCAGTTGCATCGCACAGGGGCGTTGCCCCCCATTCACGGGTTCTGTTTGACCGGGCACAACGCAGGTATAGGCGGCTAGCATATGCCCCTGACGGCTGAAAAGACGCAGATTAAAACCTTCCTGTTGGGCTGCGGTGCCAAATTGGTTGAGAAATTGATAGCGCTCTAGATAATCCAGGAGGCTCCAGAGTTGTTCATTAATGATGACACTGACTTTAGGCTGGGCGATCGCATTCTGGGGACAGGCAAGCCATCCTTCTAGGAGTTTGCTCCCAAATTTGGCCTGAGCCGAAAATTGATCCCGAGCCAACCAAAGGCTGGGAAGACTTAAGTTGGATTGAAAGTCAATCCGATCGCTCACACCGGGCACCGAAGATTCACACATCCCCTGATTCAACTGCTTCACACCAAACGGCGTAAGATCGGGCTGGAGAGATGCGATCGTAGAATTTTGGCTATCTTGATAGGTCGGGCTATCTGGGTTAAGCGCTTTTGTACGATCTTTAGTGATTCCCTTGGGAGCCTCTTGGTCAGTGGCTTGATCAGTTGTTTGACGAGTTACTGGGTCAGTGGTTGGAGCAATGGTTGGAGCAGTGGTTGGGGCAGTGGCTGGGGCAGACTTAGCAGGAATGCAGATTCCCAGAACTAGACTACTCATCGCTAAACTAACCGTCAGGCACTGGACGATTGCAGAGGGAATCGGAGGAGATCCGGCGATCGGCTGAAAACCAGTCTGGCTATTGGAGTTCATCAATCCCATCGCTTACAATCCTCTAAACTCTTGATTACCCAATCTGGTTGATTATTCGTCAACCCTGTTCCAAACCCTTAACCGACTTAGACAAACCTAATCTAAATAAACGCTGATCTAGATAAACTCAGCTTACACGGAGAACCGATATTGTGCTAAGACGAAGCCCTTGGGGGCCATTGCGTTACCTACCCTGGGATGCGCTGCTGGGAGTCGCATTGATGACGGTCCTAGGAGTCGTAGCGGTAGAATGGCTGTTTTTTCTGGGTCTTACGTTATGGCCCAATCTATTAGGGTCGCTGCTTAATATCGTTTTAACCTCTCCCTTCGCTGGAATTCTTCCCTTTGCGATCGCGCTGGCGATCGGTGCATTAGCCGTTTTCATTTTGGAGCATCAACGATTTTGGCGGTTGAGCATTACGACGGAGGTTCTTTGGGGATTAGTTCCCTGCTTGCTATTAGCTTGGATTTTGAAGGAAGTTCTACCGATTACCCCCTTAGGCGTCATGCAGTTTTTCTTCACTAAAACAATGAGCGTGACCCATCTTTTCGTTAAGGTGGCTAATTCACTCACTCTGGAGGATATTCTGGGCTGGACGGTAGGCATTTTTATCCAAGGACGACGGTACTGGCGCTAGTCAGGTGCTGAGTTACTGGCGCTAGTCTCCCCAAAGTCTGCGGCGGGGCTTACCTCCTAGGCGATCGTGGGTATCGCGGAGCAATTTTGGAATCTCTAGCTGTTCAGGACACCGGGGTAGACAGTCGCCACAGTCAGTACAATGGTTCGCTTTTTTGCCTGGAAACCAATGTCCCGCATTTTCAAACATGCCATAGCGATATTCCCCAAACTGCTGCATGTCATAGGCCACCGCCAAGTTGCGTAACCGTAGGACTTCGGGGATATTGATCTCCTCCGGACAGGGTAAGCATTCATAGCATTGGCTACAGCGATCGCGATCTAACACCTGTTTTTGATGAGTTTCTAACCGTTGTGCGATCGTCTGGGCGACGGTGGTTGCGATCGTGGATGCATCTTCTAATGCAGAATTGATTTCCCCTGTAGCTATCTCTACCTCATTTAAGGCAGCCTTAAGTTCTTGGGGATTCGCAGGCCCCAGGCTCAGGGTAGTAATTCTAGGATCCGTTAGTAAAAAGCCATAGTTTGCAGCCAATGGAGACCAAGGGTGACAGAGTTTTTGCAATAGATCCGGAGGTGTATAGAGCATTCCTCCTTTATCTCCAGGAGAAATAATAAATACCCCCAGATCTTGGGCTTGGGCTTGGGCGATCGCCGCTAAATTTCGCTGGAAGAATAGACCATAGTGCAAATTGACGAAGGAAAAGTGTCCAGTCGCGATCGCGTCTAAAATCACTTTTAAGGATCCATGGGTCGAAAAACCAAGATGTCGCACTCGCCCATCGGCGATCGCCTGTTGCACCGCTTGCACACAACCCGTTGTAGATTGGATCCAATCCAAATGAGTTAAAGTGTTGATTCCATGGATGGCTAAGCAGTCTAAGTAGTCAGTTTGGAGTCGTTCCAGGGATTGATCGATGGCCCGCTCCATGGACTCTGCATCCGGGGTCGGAACTAACTTTGTCGTCAAAATATAATTCGATCGTGGCCATTGGCCCTGCTGCAAGACTTGCCCCAAAAGCCGTTCACTGTGGCCATAGCCCTGGGCTGTTTCCAGATGATTGATCCCCGCAGCGATCGCGGTTTGTACCGTTTGCTCCATCACCGCTTGCGACGCCAAGCAGCGCATTGTTCCTAGCGACGCCACGGACATCTGAAGCTGAGTTTTACCGAACCGACGATATTGCATAGCCCTCGCCTCAAACCTGTTCCAACTCAGACATCCAAATCTGGATCCAAAACTACAGACATAAAACAAAAGAGCAGGCATTTGTCCCTGCTCTCTCATTTCTTATTGAATTAAGCGATCGCGGAGGCAAGTTAGCCCATGCAGACTATACCCACGCGGGAACGCTACTGTTACCGAGAGGGGGACAGAGTACGACGTTTCGTCACCATCCGGAAGGTTTCGATAATATCGCCCTCTTCCCAGGCGTTGAAGTTGTCGATGCCAATCCCGCACTCGTATCCAGCATTGACTTCCTTGGTATCTTCCTTCATCCGTTTCAAGGAATCCAAATTACCTTCAAAGATCAAGTTACCGCGACGTTTAACGCGAACCTTGCAGTTCCGAATCGCTTTACCGGACTGAATGTAGCAACCGGCCACAGCCCCCTTGCCCACCGGGAAGACCGCTCGGACTTCCACTTGACCCAGGGGCTCTTCCACCAGTTCTGGCTCCAGTAAACCTTCCATGGCTGCCTGGATATCATCCAACAAGTTGTAGATGATGTTGTACTCCCGGACATCTACCCCGGCCCGATCGGCGGCTTGACGCGCACCCGTTGCCAGGGTTGTATTGAAGCCAATCAAAACTGCTTCCGATGCGGCAGCCAAGTCCACATCCGTCTCGGAAATTTCACCAGGTGCTGCAAAGAGAACCCGCACTTGAACTTCGTTCTGGGGCAACTGTTTGAGGGATCCCAAGATTGCCTCAACAGACCCTTGAACGTCTGCCTTCATGACGATGTTAAGTTCCTTGAGTTCGCCTTCCTGGGCCTTGCTAGACAAGGTATTTAGGCTGACTCGACGGGAGGACATCGCTGCCATCAGGCGAGACTGGCGTTTCGCTTCTGCACGGCTATCCGCAACCGCACGGGCTTCTTTCTCGTCCTTATAGACTTCAAATTCGTCCCCTGCAGCGGGTACATCACCTAATCCAAGAACTTCTACAGCAAAGGATGGGCTAGCTTCCTTCACCCGGCGACCCCGATCGTCCACCATGGCACGCACCTTACCTAGTGCAGAACCTGCAACGATAATATCGCCCACATGCAAGGTTCCGTTCTGAACCAGTAGGGTTGCGACTGGCCCTTTCGCCTTATCTAGGTTGGCTTCAATCACGGTTCCCTTGGCTAGTCGGTTCGGATTTGCATTCAGATCCTCTACCTCAGACACCAGCAGGATCATCTCCAGTAGGGTATCCAAGTTCTGACCCGTCATTGCACTGACCGGTACCATCACAGTACTGCCGCCCCACTCTTCTGGAACCAACTCAAATTCAGTGAGTTCCTGCTTCACCCGATCGGGCTGAGCTTCTTCTTTATCGACTTTGTTGATAGCAACAATAATTGGAACACCCGCTGCTTTTGCGTGGCTGATAGCCTCAATTGTCTGGGGCCGAACGCCATCATCGGCGGCCACCACTAAGATGGCCACATCCGTGACCCGTGCTCCCCGTGCCCGCATTGCAGTGAAGGCTTCGTGACCAGGGGTATCCAGGAAGACCACCTGTTGCATTTCGTCATTGTGCTCAACATCAACATGATAAGCACCAATGTGCTGGGTGATCCCGCCAGCCTCACCCGCTGCCACTTTGGTCTTACGAATCGAGTCAAGCAACGTGGTTTTCCCGTGGTCAACGTGACCCATGATGGTAACCACCGGTGGACGGCGCTGGAGATTTTCCAGATCCTCCTCGGAAATCATTTCGGTGACTTTCTTCGCTTCCGATTCCTTCTCGGCCTGATCTACCAAGACTCCCATCTCTTCGGCCACCATCGTTGCAGTCGCCACATCAAGGGTCTGGGTGACGGTCGCAGCGATACCTTTCATGAAGAGGTTCCGAATAATTTCCGTATCGGAAACCGCCATCATTTGGGCCAGTTCTTGAACGGTGACGCCGCCGGTCAAAGTAATAATTTCTGGCTTTTCAGTTTTATTGGAGCCTTGATCTCGCCGATCGCGACGCGTAAACTGACGGCGCTTAGGCTGACTGGTCGGCGCTAACGATGCAACAGGCTTGGCTGCAGTAGTAGATTTTGGCTTAGGAGGCCGTGCTAAGGACAGACTAACTTGGGCTGGTGTAACAGCTGAATCATCATCTTCCAGTAGATCAAAATCTTCGTCATCATCCTCTTCAATGCGAGGCCCCCGACGTTTAGCCTTTGGCCCTACCTTGGCTTTTTCAGCGCTCTCCTCGTCTTCGTCCTCCCACACCTTGCGACGAGCTTTGGGCGGTGTTGGTTTAGCCAAGAGTTCAACGGGGGACGTCGTTGCTTCTTTCTCTGGAGTTCCGCTGCGACTAGGCCGCCCCTTCAGAACAGGCTGCTCCCTGGTTGACACTTCTTCCGTCCCACTCTCTTCAGGGGAAGCGATGGGCTTAGGCCGTTTTAGCTCAACAATCTGGGGCTTAGCAGGCGCGATCGGGGCTTTACCAGGAGCCGCAGGACGTCGATCTCCCGTTCTCTTGCCCTCACCAGTAGACTTACCGGGGGAGGAAGGAGCTGCTTTCTCCCCACCGGTCGCAGCTTTAGCCTTGAGAATGGGTTTACTGTTGAGAACAGGCCGTGGAGGCGCAGAGGGACGAGAGGGCGCTTCTGGTTTAGTGGAACTACCAGCGGTTCCACCCGGTTTATTGCTTCCATCCGATTTGTTCGTAGCCGGACTACTACTTGCAGTCTCTTTACTGACCCCTTCTTTGTTGGGAGCAGTCTCTTTGTTAGGCATAGGAGGCTTCGCTGCAAAGGCAGGTTTATCCTCCATTGACTTGCCTTCCACTGGCTTCACGGCAACGGGTTTTGTAGCCGTGGGCTTAGCCTCGCTCTCAGAGACTCCCTGCTCTGAAGCGTGAGTTGCAGCAGACTGGATAACTTCTGCTTCAGAGGAATGATCGGGGTTCACTGGAGACAACGGCGCAATCTGCTCGGGGTCGATCGGTTGAGCCCATTCTTCTCGAGGAGCAACGGGGGAGCCAGCGTCCTCAATGGGTGTAGTGACGGCAACTCGATCGGAAGGCTCCACCTCCGTTGGCATGACTGCAACCGATACTTCCGAAGGCCGGGAAGTTTGTAAAGCAGGTGGCCCTAGCAGTTCAGGTTTTTCACTACCAGAGGCGTCAGACCGCGTAACAGGACGACGAATTTCCAAAATTTGTTGCTTTTTCTGACTGTTCAAGGGCGTGTTGTTCCTAGGTTTAACGGTGGGCGCACTGGATTTACGGACAGGAGACGGTTTCGAGGGATTAACCTGAGTGGATGAATATTGCTGCGCTGCGCTGCGAATGCCTTCTGCCTCTGCTTCTGTAATCGTACTGCTATGGCTTTTGTAGGCAATCTGCAATTGATCACAAATCGCCAGAATGTCTTTGTTTTCTAAGTTTAGTTCCTTTGATAACTCGTAAATTCTCACTTTTCCGTTGTTCATCCACTAATCCCTCGTTCAATCCAGATGTCACATAAGTCGCCTTCTGTACTTGACTAGAACTACTACTCAGGCTGAACCTTAGCGCTTGCGCTTAAGTTGATTAAGCCACAATCGACCTTTTCAATTCAACCTTTACCAGCATAATGATGGGCGAAGCATAAATACAACCGACCCACGCTGAAGGTGTGCTCTAGAACTCCTCGGCTTTGCTAGGGGTAACTAGACCTTAAGCGAAAATTGACCGGGAAGCCTGTCTCTTGATCATTAGGCAAAGGAGATCATCACTGCTTTTGCTAAACGATCCGAAGTCGCTTTAGCCTAGAGCGCAAACAGCAGCTTGTCAACTCGTTTGGAAGACTGAATTTCCCCTTACTCTTATCATTCTATTGCTGGACTGTCCCAACCGGGTCAGTCCAGTCCAGGAAATCTCTAGTTTTCGAGTTGAAGGTTATCGATTTACTAAGGGGAATTTAATCGGTATAACCCTGACCATCCTGAGGATAGAGGGTTAATCCCCTAGCCTGAGCTAGAGGGTTCAGCAAGACGATGCCAAAGCATTTGGTAGAGAGATTTTGAGATCGGCGATCGTAGGGATCGACTCAAGCGATCTTTGCGTTCCGCCTCTCGCAAGCAATTCGCATTCGGGCACAGGTAGGCCGATCGCCCCATCCCCTCGTCTAATTGAACAACTTGATCGGGAACAGTCCGGACAATCCGCCAAAAGTCAGCTTTAGGAGCGACTTTGCGGCAACTCACACATCGACGGTAGTTAGGTTCCATAGATTACAGGGGCCCTTTATCGCGAGTGCTCCGTAGGCAAGGCCGATTCACGATCGCCGATGACAGCCAAGACGTTCTCTCAGGGTTACTCTTCTGCATTGTCATCTTCTTCATCGATTTCCGGCAGTTCGGACTCCCGATCCTCCAGAGGCGTAACGTCCTCCAAAGGTTCTTCAAACTCTTCCAAATCTTCAAATTCTTCTTCCTCTGCAGCCGCAGCCGCAGCTGCATCAGCCCGTTGTTTAAGTTCAACCGCGATCTTGGCATCCTCTGCTGCACGATCGTACTTCGCACCATCCTTGATATCGATCTTCCAACCGGTTAAACGAGCCGCTAGTCGGACGTTTTGGCCTTCTTTCCCGATCGCAAGACTGAGCTGATCTTCCGCCACTAAAACATGGGCTTGCCGACCTTCAGGATCCATGAGACGAACCTCATCGACCCGTGCAGGACTCAGGGCATTGGCAATATAAGTGGCAGGATCAGGGGACCAGCGAATCACGTCAATTTTTTCACCCCGTAGCTCGTTCACCACTGCCTGGATCCGAGATCCCCGTGCGCCAATGCAAGCCCCAACGGGATCAACATCCCGCTCTAAGGTATCTACCGCAATTTTAGTTCGGGGGCCCACAAAGCGAGAGGGGGGATTAGCTTCCCGCGCCACCGCCACGATCCGCACTACGTCATCCTGGATCTCCGGAACTTCATTTTCAAACAGATAGACCACAAGTCCTGCATCGGCCCGAGATACCAACAACTGCGGTCCCCGGTGTGCCCCTTCACTGACTTTTTTGAGGTAAACCTTAAAAGTGGCATTGGCGCGGTAGTTGTCATTGGGCAATTGATCTCGCTTCAACAATTCTGCTTCCACTTCTGGCTGTCCAAAGCCGCTACTAACGGCCATAATGACCGACTGGCGCTCAAACCGCAGAACTCGGGCTTGCAGAATTGTATTTTCCAGTTCTTGAAATTCTTCTTGAATCAACTTGCGTTGCTGATCCCGCAACTTTTGAGCCAGGACTTGCTTCGTTTGAATGGCCGCCATACGGCCAAACTCACCCTGGTCAGGGGTGACATCGACTAATACTTCTTCCCCTTCCTTTGCTTCTTGTAGCCCTGCATCTTGAACCTCTGACAAGCCGATTTGGTGGTCAGTGTTGGTGACTTCTTCAACGATCGTTTTCGTTGCTAGAACCCGGAAACTTTCTTCATCAATATCTAGCTCCACCTCAAACCGGTTGAAATACTCTTCATCAAAGGCATCCATTTTCTGCGTCCGCCGGAAGCGCTCATACCCTTTCATCAAGGCTTCGCGTAGGGCTTCTTGAACAGCAACTTTGGGCAAGTTGCGCTCTCGGCTAATGCCATCGATCATTTCTTTAAGACCGGGCAAAGGAATACTTGACATGGTAATTCTCCAATATATTGAGAGGGTAGGCGTTAGACTCAGGACTTAAACTTCAAAGGGATAATTTAAGAAAAATTCATTGCTGAGTGGCTATTGCTGAGTGGCTGGCTAGGCGAAGGGAGTGAGAGAATCGCACTATGACGAACCTAAAATTAAAATTCAAGATTGAAAATTCTGAACGGGATCCCTAGCATAGGCAGATGGCAATCTAACCCTTAAAGGGATAGTGGAGTCGGTTAGCGCTTCTTCCGCTCATCCAACTGAATCTGGACAACCCGATCGCGCGGCAAGTTCATCGTGCGGCCTTTTTGGTTGAGATAAACAAACCCATCATCTCGCCCCACTAAGTTACCCATCCATTCGGCTTTGCCATCCAGTGGGCTATCTAAGGTAACAATGACAGGAAAGCCTTTAAAGGAAATGAATTCACGATCGGTCTTCAGCACTCGAGAAATTCCAGGGCTAGAAACTTCTAAAACATAGGCATCAGGAATAATTCCCACCTCATCTAAAACGGCCTCCAACGCACGACTCATGCGCTCACAATCGTCTAAGCCGGTATCTTGTTGCAGATTTCGTACATCCACCCGTAGGACTGGTGGGGTTTGATTTGTCCGGAACACTGCTGAAACCACTTCTAACCCGAGTTCAGCAGCAACGGGTGCAGCAAGGTCGATGACTTGGGGAATGAGAGGATGGGTCATAGGAGGATGGCAATAAAAAAAGTGGGGCTTGGCCCACTTCTCATGAACTAAATAGGTTTCATGGAGTCTGGTCGTGAACAGATGCCTGTTCGTCTTGCTATTTAGTTTAGCGGATTCTTTCAGAAGTGGATAAATTGTGCATCCGATCGAATTACCACTTGCCATCTGACAGAAAATCACAGTAGGATTAGAGACTGTGTCGATTTGGATTTTCATCCATGCCTAAGCTGAAATCACGGAAATCTGCGGCTCGGCGCTTTAAGGCCAGCGGCAGTGGCAAGATCCTGCGTCGCAAGAGCTCGCGCGCCCACCTGTTGGAACACAAGAGCCCCAGCCGCAAGCGTCGTCTTGCTGGAATGACTGTTGTCAATGAGCGGGATGCCGAAAACGTACGGAAGATGCTGCCCTATCTGTAAGGCAGATCGTCGTATCAGATAGATTCAGTTAGATCAGTTAGATCGGACTGACCTATTAAAACGACCCCGTTAGGACGAGTAGGATGAAATCTGAAGACTCGCTTCCTAAGCAGACTAACTTGATAAAGACTGGCTCTTGATTCAGTTACTTGATTCAGTTAGCTGTGCTCAGACTTGGGCTAGGGCTTTCTACTGCCTGGTTCCCGGTCACAATTTTCACCCATACCCCAAAGTAGAGGTTACTCATGGCACGTGTAAAACGCGGGAATGTTGCCCGCAAGCGTCGTAAGAAGATTTTAAAGCTGGCGAAGGGCTTCCGTGGATCTCACTCCCGGTTGTTCCGGATTGCTAACCAGCAAGTCATGAAGGCATTGCGCAATGCCTACCGCGATCGTCGTAAGAAAAAGCGCGACTTCCGTCGTCTATGGATTGCCCGGATTAACGCCGCAGCTCGGATGCATGGAATTAGCTACAGCCAACTGATCGGTAAGCTGAAGAAGGCTGATATCCAAATCAACCGCAAAATGTTGGCTCAACTAGCTGTTTTGGATCCCGCAGGATTTGCTGAAGTGGTTGAACTTGCGAAGAAAGCCAGCTAGAGAAATGGGTGATACACCCGAGTTAGGCGCTGGGTGAGTTAGGCATTAATTAAACATTAACTAGAGTATTTCTAGCAGTGAACAGAGTTATCTATCTGAAGCTTAGAAAACTCCCTAACTCAGACCAATTACTAACTCAGTCAAATAGCGATTATTTTAAGGGTGAAGCCTGAAGGCGTCTTCGTTTTGATGAAAGTCAAAACAAGAAACGATTCTGGTTCACCCTTTTAATATTCAGGGATTAGCTGAGAAATGACATCCCTGTTCACCCTCCTACTCTCCCACCCCATTCCCTTCCCCTTGGAATTTTATTTGCACCCTGTTCCCTTAGGCCAATGCTTCAATTGTTAAGCCAACGCTGGCAGCGAACGCTTCAGGCAACAACCATGATGGGAAAAACCTTACTGGTTACGATCTCAGCCACTACCGGACTTTTGGGATCCAATGCTGCGATCGAGTCTGTCTGGGCAGCGGATTGGGTCACCATTCAAAAACGAGGATATTTAACCGTAGCAGTCACTGAAGACGCTTATCCCATAGCCTTTCGAGATGAAACGGGACAACTTCAAGGCTTCGAAATTGACTTAGCCCACCAACTTGCACAAGAGCTTCTAGGGAAACCGGAAGCAGTTCGATTTCAAGTGGTTCGTTATCGAGATCGCTTGCAAGCGGTGATGGATGATCGGGTCGATTTGGCGATCGCCCAAATGACGGCAACCACTTCACGGCGGCGTATGGTCGATTTCAGCCCCCCCTATTACTACAACCGCACCGTTTTGCTGACTAACCAACCGCAACTGTCCCGCCTGACTCAGTTCACCAGCTTCCCTATCGGCGTTTTAAAACAGTCCAGCGCGATCGCCCTATTGCAAGTCCAGTTTCCCCAGCAGACTCTGGTTGAACTCCCTTCCTATCAAGCTGGCCAAGAAAAACTAGCCTCAGGCGAAATTGCTGCCTTGGCTTTAGATTTCACCACAGCCCTCGCTTGGGTCCGTCAGTATCCTAGCGATCGCATTCTGCCGGAAGCCCTAGGTCGTTATCCCTTGAGCATTGTCTTGCCGCGAGGGTTGCAATTTGCGGAGCTCCGTAATCAAGTCAATCAAACACTCCAACGGCTCAAGCAGCAGGGGTGGTTGAACGATCGGCTACGATATTGGGGGCTGGAGGAACCTGTTAGTCACACTCCCCCTGCTTCTGGAAAATCTTCTGTCCCTTCCCTAGATAGGAGGGATCGGGAAATGGGAAAATAACCCTGAACTCAAAACACTGTTTGGTATCGCTACAGTATGCAGGATAACTTACCCATTTTTTACATCAGCATTTTGCTTGTCATTTTGGTTGCAGCGGGCGCGATCGTCTTACGCCAGGTGCTCAAAACGCGCAAACTTGAAAATGCCCTGTCTCGCTTGCAACGCAAATTAGCTCAAGGCAAGGGAACAGCCCAGGAATACTACGAACTCGGAAGTATTTATCTCGACAAACGGTTATTTGCCCAATCGGTGACTCAGCTCCAAAAGGCAATCAAGGCCAATCAGCTAGAAGGCCAAGACTTGGCTGCAGTTTGCAATGCGTTGGGATATGCCTACTTTGCGCAAGAACAGTACGATTTGGCAATTCGTACCTACAAAGATGCGCTAAAAGCCTATGAGGAATACCCGACGGCGTGGAACAACTTGGGGCATGCCTACGAGCGCAAAAACTTGGACAATAAAGCCCTAGAATCCTATGAGCAAGCATTAGTCTATGAGCCCAAAAATGACACTGCAAAAAGGCGATTGACTTCATTAAAAAAACGGATGGTACCTTCTACCTAAAGCGAAATGATCTCCTTGAACCTATCAGGACTGCATCCGGATGGCTATCACCTGTCGAATTTATAGCCGTATTCCATGAATTTAGGACAGTGGTATCAAATACAGTGGTATCAAATTAATTCATTGATGCGACAGATTCGACAACCCCTTAAAACCTAAAAAAAGGGGGAAATTTAGATAAATTCTGTTAAGGTCCCCCTGTTTCTTGGCGTAGCCTCTCCATAGAAGATAGGAAGATTTAGGGAGATCGGATGCTTAGCAAGCAAAAATAAGATTACCTGGGCTCCAGTTATACCAAATGGTAAACGTTGGATCATCGGCAAAAATTAGGCCGATTGAATGCTGCCTTCAACTTCCGACAGTTTTTCCAACATCAATCGGGGTTGGGTGGCACCGGAGAGCAGTTTGAGTAATTTAGGGCGTGGATCATGCAACAGGTAAATGATGCGATCGCCGACCTTAAACTCAATTTCCGCAGGAATCACTTGTAGAAATGTTTTGCGATCGAGTAGAAGAGGCAGCAATTCCCCTTGGTTAATCAACTTGAGCAGTCGTTGACGTTGTCCCTCTAAGTCGCCTTCGTGGAGGATGGTTTCGCCCAAGCGAACGGCATCATTTTGGAGATACTCGTTCCAAGTTTTTAAAGACGCATGGGTCGAAAAAGCTTGGTTAACTTGTCCGTTAGCAGTTGTGCCTTCACGAGGGAAGACAGCCAGCACGCGCGGCGGCTGAAATTCCTCCGCAGCCCGTTGAGCCAAAACCGCATTCACTTCACCATTGTCCGTCACGGCCAAAAAAGTTCCGATCGCCGCCAGTCCCGCTTCTTCCAAAACTGCGGCATCCAAAGCTGTACTGGTTAGAATTTTTAAGTTTGCCTGGGGAGTAAACAAGCTGGAATCCGGAGCGGTATCAATCACAGTTACGGTTTCCCCCCGCTCCAAGAAAAATCTAGCCAGCAAGGCACTTAAGGGGTTACAGCCCACAATCACCGCTCCTGTTACTTCCTGGGAGGTAATCCCTAGGAGTTTCGCGATCGGTTGAGCCGTGAGGGATTGCAGAAATACGGTAAGAATTATTGTCAAAAAAACTAAGGCTTTAACCGAATCCCCACCGTTGATGCCTCCTTGGGTCAACAGAATGGAAAAAAGGGAAGCAACGGAAGCTGAAACAATGCCCCGAGGCGCAATCCAGGACATGAAGAGCTTTTGTCGCCAGTTGAGGTCATCTTGCCAGGTACAGAGCCATATACTGATCGGACGCACAAGAAACATCAAGGCCAGAACAGTTAAGACACCACCCCAGCCTAGGGCAAATACCCCCGCGATCGATAAATCTGCTGACAATAGAATAAACAATACCGAGACCGAGAGCACGGTGAGTTGACCTTTGAAGCGTTTGAGCAGCCGCTCTTGGGGTAACTCTAAAGCTCGCAATACAATCCCCGATGCCACCGCTGCCATAAGGCCCGCTTCGCTCCGCAGCAATTGCGCCAAACCAAACCAGCCCCACACCCCTGCCAAAACTACCAGCGTTTTGAGTTCTTCCGATAAAAACGTTGCTTGCTTGAGCAGAATTCCCATGAGCCAGCCTCCGGAAACCCCGATCGCGGCTCCAATGCCTACCCGCAGCAACAGATCATTGAGAACCATCAGCGGTTCTGGATTGCCCCCACTCAGCACCACATTCAGCACCACCACGGAAAGAATGGCCCCCACGGGATCAATGAGGACACCTTCTCCCTCAAGCAAGGTAGAGACCTGGCGATCGACTTCAACTTGTCTCAGCAGAGAATTAATCACCGTTGGCCCAGTGACTACAACCAGCGAGGCATAGAGAAAGGAAATTGACCAAGGAAACTCGCTGAGCCAGTGGGCTGCCATACCGCCCCCAATCAGGGTGATCAGGGTGCCAAGGGTGACTAAGTTGCGGAGGCTACTGGAAACTCGGTCTACATCCTGTAATCGCAGGTTAAACCCGCCCTCAAACAAAATGATGGCAACCAGCAACGCAACGATGACCTCGAGGCCATCGCCAAGGCTACTGGGATGGATAATACCGAGCCCACTCGGCCCTAGGGCAATCCCAAAAAGCAGGAGTAAAACAATTCCAGGAATCTTGAGAAATTCTGCCAGTACCTGTGCACTAATCCCTGCGAGGACTGTGAAGATGATTTGCAGGGTTAGCTGGAGCGGGGTACTCATACTCTCCAGTTTATCGTCCTTTGCGATCGTCTTTAAGCAGAAGATAATAAAGCTTGCCAGTTGAGTGAATCAGTCCGGCACGATCGCGGGCTAAATCGCCAGTTCCCATAAAGATATCCACACGCCCTGGGCCGATGATCGCTCCTCCAGTATCCTGATCCAGGACAAACCGCCCCACCGATTCTTGTTCAAGTTTTGCGTTCGGCACTTGAGTTTGGATAATCGCGAGGGCTCCGGGGGGCATTAACTTTTTGTCGGTCGCGATCGATCGTTCCGCTGTCACCGGAACCCCAAGACTGCCGATCGCGGGAGATCCTTGGGTATTTCTAAAAAAGACAAATCGCTGATTTCGGGGGAGATACTCATCTAATTCAGCAGGATGTTGCTGAAAATACCCAACGACCTTGGGCAAGCTCAGTTCTTCTAGCTTCAGTTTGCCATCCTTGACCAATTCACGACCAATGCCCACGTAGGGATACTGGGTATTGCCTGCATAACCGATCGTCATTTTCGATCCATCTTCAAAGCGCAGTTGAGCCGATCCCTGTACTTGAATCAAGAAGGCATCTAAGCGATCTTTGAGCCACACTAACTCCGAGCCTTTCAGTAAACCTTTGTTTCCTTGTAGCCCATCTTTGCCTTCGAGGTCAGCTCGGGTAGGATGGGGCTTCGGCCAGCGGGCAAAGTTTCCAGGTTGCCGATAGATCGGATAACGAAACTCCGGTGTAGGCTTGTAGCTAGCAGCATAGACAGGTTCGAAATACCCTGTAAAATCTACCGTTCCTTGGCCATCTTTGCCCGTTGCAGTGTAGAACTCAAATTCTTGACGGACACTGGCTTGCAGTTGTTGCGGCGTCTCTGCCTTGAGTAATAGGGTACGAAAGCGTTTTAAACTGCGTCTGACTCGATCGCGGGTCACTCCTGGAATGCGGAGACGCAAATAGTCTGCCGCCGATGCATCGGACTGAAGATAACGCAAACTGTGATCGATCGCGCGGACTAACCCAGGCACATGATTCATCAGCGGTTTTTCAGCCAACAATGAATCTAATCCCACCTCCGCAGGCACATCGTTAATGCGCTGGAGAGGAGCGACGATCGTGGATGGTGGAGAAACTGTCGGTGAAGGCGAGGGGCTGGGCAATCCAGTGGAGAGAATCTGGGGCGTAATGAGGGGCTGCGGAGTCTTGGACAAGGGCGCAGGGGCCGTTTGAGCCAGCACCCCCAACGGGTTCATGGACAGGTGAATAGTCATACCACCTAAGAGGGGTAGAATACTCATCCTTTGGCTAATTAACTGCCCCCGATGTACTTGTCGCTGACTCACCTAAAACCCCATTTCGTTGTTTAAATTGCGATTTACTGAACAGATCGATGTCTAATACCGATCGACACTCCCTGAGAACACAGGTTCCACCCGGATCCCCAAAATACAGCTTGGGCGAACGACCATGTATTCCCCTTGAATATTTTTAATCGGCACTTGAATGAATTCTGTAGAAGTGGACTTGGGAACGAGGTCAGTGCTGTACCACTTCTGAAAGTCTTGGATCGAAGGAAAACGAACTTCCTCCCGGTGTCCTCCCTCCATTAGCAGATGAACTGCGTATTCGCTTGGCGTTCTAGGCATAACTGCTTCTCATAACCTATCGAACATCATTATGGGCCGGATTGGCGCGGAAGTAACGAGCAAGCTAATGGATCAGGAAAAATACTGATGTCAACCGTGTATTTCAGGGATTCAGAGAGCAATAAAAACAATATCAAGGGACACTCGGTAGCCTCGAGAGTTAAATCAGGAAAAGAGAGTTTTTCCTAGGGAAATCCTGGTTCTAGAAGTGATCTGCATCACATAAGGGTTTTGCTTAAATCACACGATGACACCCATTGGATCACGTCCGTATAATGGCTTGAATCACTTCAGCAAGATAACTGGATCACCTACAAATTCACGGCCTTCGTGGTTTTAACGGATTACGTCTGCAATTGAGGTAGCTAAGCTAGAGCACAAGTGGTTCAATCACATCACCAAGTGATTTATGTCACAAAGATGATGGTAATGGGTTTTAAAACCCTTGTGCCAGTGTGTGTTCTTCCTTTGTCTATTCTTCCTTTGTGTGTTCTGCCTGAAAAAATGTTGAGTCCATCGTTGAATTAAACGCTTGTTGTCTTAGACGCTTGCTGCACTAGGCAAATGTATCGTGATTGAGTATTTGTCCTCATTATGCAGATGTGGCCAGTTGGTGTTCCCTCAAGTTACGTGTTCCCTCAAGTTACGTGTTCCCTCAAGTTACGTGTTCCCTCACTCGACCAGAGGTGTCAATCATGACTGAATCTGGAAAGCATTCTCTTCTCCAACTTCAATCCATGCCTATTCGAGATCGCAAAGAGTATCTTCCTGCCCTGGTCACCAGGGAGGAAGCATCCGATCTCAGTAGTCCTCTCCCTTCCCAAGACACGACGACCCCTGAGTGTGTCCTTCCTAAGGTGGCACTCCTGCCTGATGCTTGCTCTAGAGTTGAAGCCTGTCGCAGTGCATCAACTCAGCTTGTCCATCAAGAGAAAATGTCGAGCATCAACCAACTGGTTGCCGGGATTTCCCATGAAATTAATAATCCGGTGAACTTTATTGCTGGCAACTTGAAGTACGCTGAGGATTACGTCAGTCAATTGATCGACTTGATTGAGTGCTACCGCCAGCACTACCCAGCCCCCGTGCCTTCAATCCAGGAACGCTTGGACGATTTGGATCTCGATTTTGTAGTCGCTGATATGCAAAAGCTCCAAACATCTATGCGGGTGGGAGTCGATCGCATGAGCCAAGTGGTGCAGTCACTGCGCACCTTTTCCCGTCAGGAAGAAACCGAATTAAAGGCAGCGGATCTCCATGCAGGACTGGATAGTACACTCATGCTGCTCCAGCATCGACTTGTGGCCCAGTATGAACGTCCAGCGATTCGATTAGTTAAAGCCTATGGAGAACTTCCTCAGGTGCAATGCTGTGCCAGTGAGATCAATCAAGTGTTCATGCATCTGATTTGCAATTCGATCGAGGCGATCGAAGCTTTGTTGAACAATGGAGATCCTGAATTAATCATTAATTACGTCCCGGAAATTCGGATTAGAACTCAGTTAGACAGTGCCAACTCCGTTTCCATCTGCATCAGCGATAACGGATGCGGCATTCCAGATGAGTTTCACACAGACATCTTTCAACCTTTGTGGACAACCAAGCAGCCAGGACAGGGCAGCGGAATGGGGCTAGCCATTAGTCATCAAATTGTCACCGTCCAGCATCAAGGCACCTTACAATACAAACCTCGAATGGCACCTGGAGCGCAATTCACGATTACGCTCCCCATCCTGCAGCAGATGAACGATTAAAAGAGACTCAGCTTAAAAGAGACTAAATTGCTGTAACTGTGCCTCGATCGCTTTGGGCAGAAGCTTGCGTAACTGCGATTTATCTTTGAACATTAGACGGTTGTTCAAAGATAAATCGAAAGGGAAGACCCCCGGCATATCTACCCGCTCCATCTGAGTCAGCAAAATTTGTTCCGATCGCTTACTTTGAAGGGCATACCCCACTTCGACACACACCTTTGGACTGGGAATTAAGAGAGGAGGAGTGGCTGTCTCAATCTGCGCGATCGAGGTTCCATCGGCAATGAACAGCAAACTTTGGCGAATCGATCGCATCAGTGAACTATTGAGGCGCACTGGGCCATCACTCAGGCGATGAGATTCCTTAAGAGTCAGGGCGATTCGGGATTTTCGATTGATTGTTTCTAAAATATTATTCAATTCATCCCGCAATAGATCACTAGACTCAGGAAATTCTTGTTGGTAAGAGAGAAAAATGGTGGGCTCCAAGCCTGCCATGACTTCTCGCTTAGTGAAATAAATTTCATGGCTACTGAGGTCAATATTGGCGATCGCATAGCCACCACTGCCTTCGATGTAAAACTCAACGGACTCCCCTTCCAAGTAACGCTGGAACCAAAGCGCATTCCTCACATCTGCCGCATCATCCAAAAAATCAGCCCTCAGACCTGATTTCAGCAAGCTATTTTTGCTGAGGCGTAGATCATAGGGCCGCTTTTCTAGCTGCTTAATGGGTTCATATTCCTGGAGATACCACGCTTTGAGGGCAATAATCGCCATTGATTTATGTCTCTTGGGAGTAAAGTGGCTAGAGAAAGATATTAGCGGTTGTAATGACCGCCAAGATAAGAATCTTTAAGTCACAGTTGAGTCATAGACTGTAAGCAACCACGTGAGCAGCCGTATGAGCAACAGATGTAACGCGGCAACTTATTCGAAGCCTCTCACCCCTCTCACCCACTCTAGGCAAGGGGCTTTTGAAGCAATCGTTGGTGCTAGATTCTGTGTGGCTATTGTATCTAGGCTTGCTTGAATCGCACAGATATATTATAAGTACAGATATATTATAAGTACATCCGAACCATACTTGTTTCTAAAAAAAATCCTCAACTATATCCAAATAGTTGAGGGAAATGGGGATCGTCAATTCCATGGAGAATAAACGCTATAAATACCAATCCGTTAGAAATTGGCGCATCTGACTAAGCACCCGTTACTCAGGGTTATTCGCTGTTTTCTGAGGTTGTAGATCTGGACGATCGTCAAATACCACAATTTTTTCAGTAGGATCCACTAAATGGGTTTGCTCTTGCAAAATAGCTTTTGTTTCGTTCGGATCAAACGTTCGGCTAAATTGTGCCTGAAGCTGAGCAACTCGCACTTCTGTCGATTTCAACTCAGCCTGAACTTCCTGCAACTTGGCTTGTTGCACCCCTCGGTAGGGGATCAACTGAAACAGGGCGGTAATTGCCACGGCTGAAATGCCAACATTGACCGATAACTTAATTAGCGTTTCCGCCGCCATTAAGCGGTACATCCGCTGTTGCTGCTGCTGTCGAGCTTGAGGGCTGGGACGGCGAGAACGATCGGGCGATCGCCGGGGAGAGGGTTGAGACAGTTGGTGCAGTGCGCTCATAAACCAAACAAATTCCTTTCAGGTAAGCAGACGACTTTCAGGCTGGATGCACTTTCATGGAGAACCTGAACCCTTCAGGATCCCTGCAATCGCCCCAGCTGATCATCCGAGTAGATGCATAGATGTCTGACTAGAAAAACAAATTCTATGGGGCAGATCATCCGTGTATCTACTCAATTTGCTGGTTACACGCAAGGGAACAAAAAACCTGTCTCGATAGTTTAGCCTAGTTCTTCCAAAATGATCGCCCAAGTTTTAGGGTGAAATCTTGCGAAAATCGATGACTAAATTACTGAGACAGGAGGAAAAAGGTCAATCAAACTGGATAGCTAAAAAATCGAGTAATTACCCTAGTTTTTGCCATCCTAATGACTGATGGATTTAGTTTTTATAGAGTTCAGTAGAGAGGCGGAAAGCCAAGATACCGGGGATCAAGGCAATGAACAGTGCCATCAATACTTGAGATTCAGACATTGCTATAACTCCTTATCAGGATTGGGATAATTCCTCACTGTTGATTAAACCCTAAGGGTTAGGGTCAGGGGAAAGAGTTTGTAACAAAAGGCAAAACTTAGAAGACATCAGTTCAGGCCGTTGAGGGACGGTGGACAAGCTCGATGAAGCGTAAATGTAACTTGAGACTGGCGCGGAGACTGGCTTAGAAGCTGGTTAAGCAAAGCTTGAAGGATGGCAGAGTCAAGGAGAATGTTAAGCTGGAGTGACAATCCTAGGCTGATCCCTAAATTATGGGAGATAGTTCTAGAGGCTTTTACTCGGCAACAAGGGGAACAAAATTGATTGACAATCAAGATTGAGTAGCAGGACTGCATAGGGCGGCACCCCCAGCCAGTTACTGTTCCCTCATCAATGTGTAGTTTTGAAACGTATCATCCTGTAGGTCAAAGAGCGGACAATGTGGGATCTGTTAGACTTTCCGTCTCATTTCAGTATGCAAACCCTGGCTTTGCTACCTGTGTTGGTGGTGTTAGAAGCGGTACTCTCTGCTGATAATGCGATCGCCCTCGCAGCTCTGACCCAAGGATTACAGGATCCTAAGCTGGAACGTCGTGCCCTCAACATTGGTCTGATTTTGGCCTATGTGTTGCGGATGAGTTTGATTTTGGTGGCATCCCAAGTGGTCAACCAGTGGCAGTTTGAGCTGGCAGGAGCCTTGTACTTATTATGGTTGGTCTACCAATTTTTCACTTCGCCAGAGGATGAAGAAGGAGAACACCACGGGCCTCGGTTTCAAACCCTCTGGCAAGCGATCCCCGTCATTGCTTTTACAGATTTAGCGTTTTCCTTAGATAGCGTTACAACGGCGATCGCCGTTGCCCAGGATACCTGGGTCATTCTCTTAGGGGGAACGATCGGGATCATTGCCCTGCGGTTCATGGCAGGCTTATTTATCAAGTGGCTGGAAGAATACACCCATCTGGAAAATGCAGGTTACATCACCGTAGCCTTTGTGGGGATTCGCCTATTGCTGCGGGTGGTGAATGACAGTTTAGTTCCCCCGGAATGGATTATGGTTGCCGCGATCGCGGTGTTGTTTACCTGGGGATTTTCTGAGAAAAAGCATCCACAGGACATGGACTTACCGTCGTCCACCATAGACAGTGTAGTGACAGACAGTGTAGCGACAGAAAGCTTGCTTACCGAAAGTTTGTCCAAGGAAGTGGTCACCACTAGTCTGACCAACACAGACGTAGACAAGGTAACGATCCCCAACACAACTACAAAAGAACCGTCAGAAGCGTCTTAAGAACCGTCAGAAGCGTCTTAATGGGGAACCGAGCTGCAAAATATCATTCGATAGAGCGCAAGGCGCGGTTTATACCCAGTGTATACAAATTGGCTCTATACATAATTGGCTCTCTACTCAACAGCGATCGCATTATCCGCGATCGCTGTTGAAGGTTAATAGGCTGCGAAATGAATGGATTTCAGAGCGTGGGTCAGAAACCGTTACTCATACAACCAAGGAGAAATGGTGGGAGTCCAGGAAACGAGTTCTTCTTCCTTGAACCACAGGGCGATTTCCCGCTGAGCCGTTTCGATCGCGTCGGAACCGTGGATGATGTTACGGCCAATGTTGACACCGAAGTCTCCGCGAATGGTGCCGGGTTCAGCCGTCAGTGGATTGGTTGCACCAATGATTTTCCGCGCCGCTGCCACCACACCATCGCCTTCTAGCACGATCGCGACGATCGGGCCGGAGGTAATAAATTCGACCAGACCTGCAAAGAAAGGCCGTTCTTTATGCACATCGTAATGACTTTCTGCCAATTCCTTGCTGACGTTCATTAACTTTAGCCCAACGAGCTTAAAGCCTTTTTTCTCAAAGCGACCGATAATTTCCGACACGAGGCCGCGCTGCACACCATCGGGTTTAACCGCTACAAAAGTTCTTTCCATCTGCGTCTCCCAAGCAATTGAAGAAATCAATTATTTCCTAAAACAGATTAGCAGCTTGCGTGGGAAGGGATCAGGATTAACCCAGATTTTCCGTAGCCTTAAATCAACTTGCTCGGATACAGTGACGCCTAAGTCAAATGCGATAGACTCAGTAGATCAAAAATCTCATCAATCGCATAGGCTCCGATCCCCCAAATTCCCCGATCTCCTACGGAGATGCTACGCCAAGATAAGGAGGACTTTGAATGGATTTCTTCCGATTTCTTTTTGATTCAGGGGATTAAGGTGGGATCACAACCCACTTTGGGCTCTACTGAGACGGATTGATTCACACGATCGTTTAGGGCAGAAGGAAAAAATATGACAGGATTTGCGGCATCTTCAACAGAAGCACAGGAACTGACAGAACAGGTCACTCAGCCTCTGTCCCAACCCATGGCTCAACCCAAGTCTTTAAGATCCCAGCCATCTCCCCCAGAACTACAATCCCAAACCGTTTCCGAAGCCTGGACGATCGAAGAGAGTGAGGAACTTTATCGGATCCAAGGTTGGGGCGAACCCTATTTCTCAATTAATGCCGCTGGTCATGTGGTGGTCTCCCCTAAGGGGATGCGGGGAGGATCGCTCGATTTAGTGGACTTGGTGAATTCCTTGCAGCAGCGGAATCTGGAATTGCCGCTGTTGATTCGCTTTTCCGACATTTTGGAAGACCGGATTGAGCGGTTGAATGGCTGCTTTGCCAAGGCGATCGCCCGCTATAGCTATCCCGGCGTTTACAAAGGCGTGTTCCCGGTGAAGTGCAACCAACAGCGGCACTTGGTGGAAACCTTGGTCAAGTATGGCAAGCCCTACCAGTTTGGCCTAGAGGCAGGATCCAAGCCGGAACTGTTAATTGCCTTGGCTTCGTTGAATACGCCGGGGGCTTTAGTCATCTGCAATGGCTACAAGGATCGGGAATACATCGAAACGGCTATCCTGGCGCAGAAACTGGGCAAAACCGCCATTATTGTCCTGGAACAGGTGGAAGAAGTGGCCTGTGTGATTGAAGCTAGCAAGAAGCTGGGGATCAAGCCGATCGTCGGGGTACGGGCGAAGCTGAGCGCGAAGGGGATTGGGCGTTGGGGCACGTCGGCGGGCGATCGGGCGAAATTTGGCTTGACGATTCCGGAAGTCCTCACAGCGGTGGAACAGTTACGGGAAGCAGGGTTACTAGAATCCTTGCAACTGCTACATTTCCACATTGGCTCCCAGATTTCAGCAATTAGTGTACTGAAGGAAGCCTTCCGAGAGGCGGGACAGATCTATGTGGAGTTGTCCCGGTTGGGAGCCCAGATGCGCTATGTCGATGTGGGTGGGGGATTGGGCGTGGATTACGACGGCTCCAAAACCAACTTCCACGCTTCCAAAAACTACAACATGCAGAACTATGCCAATGATGTGGTGGCGGCGATGAAGGATGCCTGCACCCAGGCTCAGATCCCTGTGCCAACCATCGTCAGTGAAAGTGGCCGCGCGATCGCCTCCCATCAATCGGTATTGGTGTTTGACGTGTTGGGCTCCAGTGAAGCGCCGGGGGTGGAAGATGTCATCACGCCTTTGCAGGACGGGGAGCATTTAATTATTCGCAACTTGTTTGAAACCTACGAATCCATTTCCCTAGACAATCTGCAAGAAGCCTACAACGACGCCACCCAGTTTAAAGAAGAGGCCGTGAGCCTGTTTGGTTTTGGCTACCTGAGCTTGCCAGAGCGGGCGCGGGCGGAACGGCTTTACTGGGCCTGCTGCCACAAGATCCAAACCCTGATGCATCAGTTGGAATTTGTGCCGGAGGAGCTGGAAGACCTGGAAAAAATCATGGCTTCCATTTACTACATCAACCTGTCTGTGTTCCAATCGGCTCCAGACAGTTGGGCGATCGATCAACTGTTCCCCATCATGCCGATCCACCGCTTGAATGAAGAACCGACCAAACGGGCGACTCTGGCGGATCTGACCTGTGATAGCGACGGCAAAATCGATCAGTTTATTGATCTGCGGGATGTGAAGTCGGTATTGGAACTACACGAGTTGCACCCGGAGCAGCCCTATTACCTGGGGATGTTCCTGAACGGTGCCTACCAGGAAATTATGGGCAACCTGCACAATCTGTTTGGGGATACGAATGCGGTGCACATCCAACTGACGCCTAAGGGCTACACGATCGAGCATGTGGTGAAGGGCGACACGATGAAGGAGGTGTTGGGCTATGTGCAGTATGACAGTGAGGATCTGATCGAGAGCATCCGGCAGCAAACGGAGGTGGCGATGGAAGATGGCAAGATTTCTCTTCAGGAATCGCAAATGCTGTTGCAGCACTATGAACGGTGTCTGAGTGGGTATACCTATTTGTCTTCACTGTAGTTGGGTTTTCCTGCACGGAGCGTGTGGCGTATGGGATTTGTGGTGTGGCGCGATCGTCGGGGCTGCTCCGCAGCATGGATGCGTGATGTGGCGCGATCGTCGGGGCTGCTCCGCAGCGAAGATCGGGGAACTTCTCCCCGCCCCCCTGCAATGTCAGGGGACTCTACTCCCCCGACACCCCCCGAAAGT